>RDXY01000054.1 GCA_004293045.1 Flavobacteriia bacterium
TAACACCACTATGGGATTATACACTACGTACGTTAGCCCTTATATGGTAGTAGATGCCAACCAAAAATACAGCAAACATTATTTCAATGGCACGCAACGTGTAGCCTCCAAAATAGGGGAGCAAGACATTGCTATATTTGAAAACGGCAACCAATATTTAAAACAAGCAAATAGCAAAGCAGCTGAAAACACACCATCTACTGATTTTGATACGTTGAAAAACAAACAAATTACAGATTTCAGCTATTATCTAAGTAAAAGTACAAACAATGCAACCGCTAAAAACGTTAAAGTTAACTATACCGAATACAAAAAAGTAGATAATAATGCAGAAACTACATCTGCAAAAGCAGCAGATAACAATAGTGCCTTCGCCGCCCCGCAGTATGCAGAAATATACTACTACCACAGCGACCATTTAGGTACAGGAACATTTTTATCAGATTTTGATGGAAATCCGTATCAATTTTTCTTAAATTTGCCTTTCGGAGAAACTATGGCGGAGCAACATAGTTATTCTGGTGATTACACAAACAGATATAAGTTCAATGGTAAAGAGTTAGACGAGGAAACAGGTTTCTATTATTATGGGGCTAGGTATTACAATCCAAAGTTTAGTATTTGGTTAAGTATTGACCCGTTGGCGGAAGTTAGTCCTCAAGAAGGTCCATATACTTATTGTTCAAATAATCCGATAATGTTTGTTGACCCCACTGGGATGATTAAGGAATTACCTGATGACCAAAAATTAGGTAAAGGTGATTGGCATAAGTCAGATAGAGTAAATAATACAGATGTTTGGAAAAATGCAAATAAGCATAATCTTCAACAAGCAGATGGTTCATTAGAATATTCAACAATTTCTCAGAGAACAGCATTTTATGGTTGGTTTCAATCTGAAACAGAGTCTAAAGGATTTGAAACAAAATGGGCTGGAGCTGCTTATATAATAGCAAATCAAATGACAAATATGGAAAATCCATTACTTAATTGGGCTTTCAGTTCAGAAGTAATAAAATTTGCAAACGATGGCAATAAAGCTATTTTTGACAATGTTGTTCCTAAATTAAAAAATTTATATAACGGGTCAATATTAAAAGGTGAAGACGCAAAGAAATGGGATCAAAACACTTTAACAGTTGAGCAGAGAGACATAGTTGGGCCAATATATAAGCGACAATCTTCAGAGACATTAACAACTCTGTCGAAAATGGCAAAGCAAGAATTCCCGTATTCTTTAGGAGTCTTTATAGGTAATTCTCCAAAATTAAAGTTTAATGGAAATTTAAATAATTGGCAGGATAGGTATAATCATGGTATGAATGTAGGGGTAAAAGCTTGGGAAGAATTGAAAAGTGCTCCGCTATTAAAATTTACAATTCCAAGACCAATACAAAGATGATGAAAAAAATTATTATATTATTACTACTTTGTTCATGTAAAACAGAGAAAAGGAACATAAATCATATGATATCAAATGCTTTTACTTTAAATGTTAATATGAAAAGTGGTGTGCTTGCATTTTCAACATGGAATGATTCAAGTTTTGGTATTAAGGTTGTTGATATTAAAACTGATTCTATTTTGTTTTCTAAAGAAATAAAACAAAATTGCTTTACAAAACCAAAAATTTTTGATGACAAATTATGTTTTCCAGAATCTAATGAGGTATTATGTTGTTATAATTTTAAAAAAAACCTTTTGTTATGGGAGTTAAAAACTAAAGGAAGGGTTCGTGAATTAGAGTTTATAAAGGGTAATGTTTTATTATTAAGTATTGATGAATATGGTGTAATAGCGGTAAACCCAAATAGTGGTAAAATTATATATGAATTATTGCTAAATAAAAATAATTGTTTGGTTGATTTAGCCCCTACTAATATTAACTATGATGACGAATTTTTTTATTTAACCGATTTTAATTGTAATTCTATATCTGCATATGAAATAGGTACAGGTGTTTTGAAATGGTCAAATAATGAAATATCAGGCTTGTCAAATTCACTTATTGTTAAGGATTATATTTTTTTAGGGACAAACAATAATTACGAAACAGGACAAATAAATTTATTTGAATTAAAGTCTGGTAAGAAAATATTTACTTCAAATATACAATTTGAAAGCATGATGAATCCTGTTTTATTTGAAGATAAGATTTATTTTTACACCTATGATTCTAAATTATATGAATTTAATTCCACCACAAAAAAAATAAATCTGATTTATCAGTTTTCTAAAGATAATGATATTAGTGGAAGTCAAATTTTTATATTAGATAATTTTTTATATATTCAAGATGTAAGCTACAATTTGAACAGAATTAATCTTAATAATTTTGAAAAAATGATTCTACAAAAAGATAAGAAAGGACTTTTAGGTATATATAAAATTGATAATAAAGTAAAGTTTATTTATTAATTTTTTACCCCGATGGCTCGGATATGTCTCTTAACGGATAGCCCGATAGCGCGGATATGTCTTGTAATGGATAGCGCGGATTTGTAACCCCGATGGCTCGGATATGTCTCGTAACGGATAGCGCGGATTTGCAATCCGTGCCCACAATGTGATATTAACACATCATAAAATTTTGAAAGTGAATTCGAATTCAAATAACTTCCGAGAAATGTATTGGGACGAAAGTAACCGTTTACGAGTAGTAAATGATAACGACCATCAAATACAACATTACATTTATGATGGAGCGGGCGAACGTATCTTAAAAGCAAGTTCACAAATAGAAACCGTTTACGAAAACGGACAAGTAGATGCAAATAACACCACTATGGGATTATACACTACGTACGTTAGCCCTTATATGGTAGTAGATGCCAACCAAAAATACAGCAAACATTATTTCAATGGCACGC
>RDXY01000008.1 GCA_004293045.1 Flavobacteriia bacterium
TGTCCAATATTCCTCACTGCTGCCTCCCGTAGGAGTCTGGTCCGTGTCTCAGTACCAGTGTGGGGGATCTCCCTCTCAGGACCCCTACCCATCGTTGCCATGGTAAGCCGTTACCTTACCATCTAGCTAATGGGACGCATACTCATCTTTTACCGTTGGAACTTTAATAATCAAATCATGCGATTCGAAAATACTATGAGGTATTAATCCAAATTTCTCTGGGCTATCCCTCTGTAAAAGGTAGATTGTATACGCGTTACGCACCCGTGCGCCGGTCTCAAAGCAGCAAGCTGCTTCTACCCCTCGACTTGCATGTGTTAAGCCTGCCGCTAGCGTTCATCCTGAGCCAGGATCAAACTCTTCATCGTAGATTTTTTAAGATATCGCTATCTAATTATTTTATCGACGATAATCATTTTGCTAGGTATTCAATTCTTTATAATACTCGAAAAAGAGTTACTCTTATTCTTATATGCTGTCAATCCAATATGTCTATGAACGTGTTCTCTTATTTTTTGCCTTCTCTTTGAGTTAGCGGGTGCAAAAGTAGAACCTTTTTTTTTATTACCAAAACTTTAATACACTTTTTTTTGAGAAAATTGTATCTCCGTTTTAAATAATCATTATGTATAGGAACTATTGCTCTTGCGGGGGGCAAAGATAACACCTTTATTTTTAAAATACCAAATCTTTTTTTATCCTTTTAGCAAAAATAAAATTCGTAGGATAATGGTACTATTTAATAAAGAACGTCGCTTTCATTGCGGGTGCAAAACTAGTAACTTTATCCGAATTTCCTAACCTTATAATAATCTTTTTTTAAAGTATTTTCTTAACTATTGAACCACAAGAGGTTACATAAACAAAATTCTTATTGAAAAAGTTGTACTGGGGAAGTAAACCAGAAAAACAAGCCAATAGCCCTGAAAAGAACGGGAGCCCTTTTGTGGTTTTGAAGGGTAATAACAAAGCCCTTTTGTGGTTTTGAAGGGTAATAACAAATTTATCAAGCAGAATAGGAAATGGATGTTAAAAAAACTTCAACGCTTTAATTGGTGATATTTTTGTAATTAGGTAAGAGGGTATTAATAAAATCAATACGCAAATAAATATGGTACCTAAATTTAAAAGTGCCATATGCAAAAAATTAATATCCACCGGAGCGGAAGACACGTAATAACTTTCTGGATTGAGTTTAATGATTTCGAACTTCTTTTGAATAAACAATAATACAATTGCGATTCCATTACCCCAAAGCAAACCTCTTGAGATTAAATGGGCTGCGTTGAATAAAAATATTTTTCGAACAGACCAATTAGAAGCGCCAAGTGCTTTTAACATTCCAATTAACTGGGTTCTTTCGAGAATTAAAACCAAAAGCGCTACTACCATATTAATCGTAGCAACGGCAATCATAATAATCAAAATGACTAGAATATTGAAATCGAAAAGTTTTAACCATTCGAAAATACTAAAATATTTTTCAGCAATAGATACACTGTTAAATGTAGGCGGTATGGATTTGTATATTTCTTGTGCGTGCTGGTCTAATTTTGAAAAATCGTCTATAAAAATTTCATAGGCACCAAACTGATTGAACTGCCACTTATTTATACGTTGCAGATGTTGTATATTACCAATTACATATGACGAATCGAATTCTTGAAAACCTGAATTATAGATTCCTGCAATTTTAAACTTTCGTACACTTGGTAATTTGCCTTGTGTTTTCATAAAAAAAGTATGGAATGAATTTCCAACTTTCAATTTTAATCGATTGGCTAAAAACTGAGAAATCAATACTTCATTACTATCGCCATTTTTATAAGTTGGGATTTTTCCTTCAACTAAAAATTCTTCTAAATTTCTCCATTGATAAGTCGCATCTACACCTTTAAAAACAATACCTTCCACATCCGTTTTCGTTCTAATTAAAGCGCCTTTTGTAATAATGGGTTGTACATGTGTGATAAATCCATTTTTTTTCAATTGTGAAACAGAAAGCAATTTAGAATCAATTGGTTCAGCAGTAATTTGAGACTGGTTGTCATCAAAATTTGAGACTATAATGTGACCATTGAATGCCGCTATTTTTTCGCGAATTTTTTGTTGCAGTCCTATACCAGTAGCCACAGAAATGATCATCATAAAAATACTTAAGGCAATAGCCAAAATAGCGATTTTTATAATTGGTGAAGAAACACTACTTTTATAACTTTTAGAAACTATAAGTCGTTTCGCAATAAAATATTCTAAATTCAAAATATACTTTTATGAAAATTGAGTTCAAAAATACGTTTTTATTTATTTTAATACTATTATTTTCTTTTGGATGTTCGTCATTAAAAAAGACAAAAGAAAATAAAGAAACAAAAATTGACATCTCTAAAAATAAAATTAGTGTTTCTGAAATCAAGACATTTAAAACAGGTGCTGAAAATTACGAAACCTATTTGCCTTTTTTAGGAAATAAGAGAATTGGAATTGTTACGAATCCTACCGGAATTGTCAAATACCAATCCATTGATATTATGTATGTACAAGATCCAAGAATTGAACCGCAAACTAAGATCACAAATAAAGAAATTTCTATTGTAGATTTTTTACTTAATAAAAATATTAGTATTCAAAAAATATATGCGCCAGAACATGGATTTAGAGGAACCGCTGACGCAGGCGAAGTTATTAAAGATGGTAAAGACATAAAAACCAATTTGCCTATTATTTCTTTATATGGAAATAATAAAAAGCCTAAACCCGAACAATTAGAAAATATTGATATTATTGTTTTTGACATTCAAGATGTAGGGGCACGATTTTATACTTATATTTCTACTTTGCATTATGTGATGGAAGCTTGCGCAGAAAACAATATTGAACTTTTAGTTTTAGACAGACCCAATCCAAATGGAAGTATTACGGATGGGCCGGTATTAGAAATGGAACATAAAAGCTTTGTAGGCATGCACCCCATTCCCGTTTTACATGGCATGACTATTGGCGAATATGCGAAAATGATAAATGGGGAAAAATGGTTAGCAAACGGAATTCAATGTAATTTAACAGTGATTCCTTGTACAAACTATAAAAGAGAAATAAAGTATAGCTTACCCGTAAAACCCTCCCCAAATTTACCAAATGATCAATCCATAAATCTATATGCTAGTTTATGTTTTTTTGAAGGCACAAATGTTAGTGTTGGAAGAGGCACAGAAAAACAATTTCAAATTTACGGTTCGCCATTTTTACTGAAAACAGAATTTTCATTTACACCACAACCTAATTTTGGAGCAAAAGAACCGATGCATAAAGATGTTTTATGTTTTGGAGAAGATTTGTCTAAAATCAAAAAAGTGAGCCGTTTAGAGTTGAAATGGCTAATAAAAGCATATGCCAATACTTCTGACAAAGCTATCTTTTTTAATGATTTTTTTACCAAATTAGCAGGAACCAAAAAACTTCAAGAGCAAATAATTGAAGGCGTTTCTGAAAAGGACATTAGAAAAAGTTGGGAAACTGATTTGAATGCTTTTATGGAAATGAGAAAACAATATCTTATTTACTAATAATATCTTGTCCAAATTGCAACAAATAACCATTGTTATCATAAATAGCAAACTCTCGCATTCCCCAAGGAAATTCTTCTAATTCATAACAAATTTTGCATTTGTCTTTTAAATTATTCCAAAGTTTGTCAACCTGATCTACATTTATATAAAATGAACCTGTAAAAATTGGTTTTTCAAAAGATATATGTTCATTTGGAGCTGCGATCATAATTTCAGCTTCATCTTTATATAAGGAAGCCCAATTCCATTTTTTGTTATACTCTCCACAAATAAAACCTAATGTATTTACATAATAATCAATAGTTTCTTCCAATTTATCTGTCCAAATCATTGGTTTGATGGGTTGAAATTTTATCATAATTTTTAACTTAAAATACTATTTTTGCTTTCATTTTCTCAACTATATTAAAAGCAGCAGGACAAATGGCAACGTTTAGTAAAGTTAAATCCGTAATTTGATTGAACTTTTTTCTATCGGTGTGCGGAAATTCTCTACACGCCTTTGGTCGTACATCGTAAATAAAACACTTATTATCTGAATCTAAAAACGTACACGGGACAGATTTTAATACATAATCATTATCTTCATCTACACGTAAAAACTGACTGATAAATTGTTGTGGCTTTTGCTTAAAATGTTTTGCAATTCGTTCCACATCTGCATCTGTAAATAGCGGCCCAGTAGTTTTACAACAATTGGCACATGCTAAACAATCGGTTTTTTTAAATTCAGCATCGTGTAAATCTTGCATTACATAATCTAAATTTTTTGGTACCCGTTTTTTTAACTTATCGAAATATTTTTTAGTTTCAATATGTGTATCTTTGGCTAACTTTTGAATTTCGTTTAACGATGGCTTCATTAATTATTTGTCTGAATGAACTACAAAGTTACGATTTTAAATATAGATTTAAGAATAACGAATGTTGAATTTTGAAATAAAACCATGAAAGACCTTTTCGGAAAAGCCATATTAGATTACCAAACGAAAGATGCACCAGAAGATTTAATTACCGAAACGTCTATTTCTGAAGCTGATGAAATGTCTGTTTCCTATTTGTTTAGAACTTATAATGAAATGCCAAAATTGGAACAAAAAGCGTTACAATTAGCAAAAGGTAGTGTTTTAGATGTAGGTTGTGGTGCTGGAAGTCATGCATTAGCATTACAAAACGAAAGAAATCTAGAGGTTACCGCAATAGATATTTCTGAAAATGCTGTGAGAGCTTGTCAACTTCGTGGCATACAAAATGTGAAAGTTGCCAATATTTTAGATTTAGATGAAGAAAATAAATTCGATACGATTCTTCTTTTGATGAATGGCACTGGAATCTTTGGAACATTGAAAGAAACAGACACCTATTTACAGAAATTAAAATCGTTATTACATGAAAATGGACAGATTTTAATAGATTCCTCTGATTTAATTTATATGTATGACCAAGATGAAGATGGTGCTTATTGTATTCCAGCAGATGGCTATTATGGCGAATTGACTTTTACTTTGCAATATAAAGGAGAAACAGAAGACACTTTTCCTTGGTTGTATATGGATTACAATACCCTTCAAAATGCAGCAATTGCAAATGGTTTAAATTGTGAATTAGTTTTAGAAGGTGACCATTTTGATTATTTGGCAAAACTTTCATTATAAATTCCAAAAATTAAATTCCAATTTTTAAAATACCAAAAAAACACAAAATCTATTTTTTGAAACACAGATCAAAGAAATTTTAAAAATCTGTAAATCCGTGTTGAAAAATAATAAAAAATAAGTTTCAATTTTGGAATTTATTACGGTATATTCAAATATTTGTGAGTTTGTAAAGATACTCGCCATTTTGGATTGTTCATAACATACGCTACAATAAGCGGTGTCATTTCTTCTTTTTTGCTCCATTCTGGCTGTAAGAATAGAATAGCATTTTTATTTGTTTTTTCTGCTTGTTCTTCTGCAAAAATAAAATCGTGCTTGTTATGAATAATGACTTTTAACTCATTTGCGATCGCGTAAGCAGATGCCACAGGTAATTTATTTTTTTTTGGCGACAAACAAAACCAATCCCAAGTCCCGGTTACCTCGTATGCTCCAGAAGTTTCAATATGAACATTTAATCCTGCATTTTTCAATTGGGAGGTTATTGGATTCATATTCCAAGTTAAAGGTTCTCCTCCAGTTATTACAATTGTTTCTGCATATTTTTTTGCATTTGTAATTATATTTTCTACTGCAGTTGGGGGATGTAAATCTGCATTCCAACTCTCTTTAACATCGCACCAATGACATCCTACATCACAACCACCCACACGAATAAAGTATGCTGCTGTTCCAGTATGAAATCCTTCGCCTTGGATGGTATAAAATTCTTCCATTAAAGGAAGCATTTCGCCTTTGTCTACTAATAGTTGAGTTTCTTTATTAAGCATGTTTTATGTATTGGGTGCAAAGGTAATTTATTTAGGGTAAAAGGTAAAGGGTAAAAGGTAAAAGTTTATTAGTTTGAAACAGCACATAAAAAAACCGACAACTTACGCTATCGGTTTTTAAAATTCCAATGAAATTATTATTTATTTAATGCTTGTAAAGATTCTTTTACGAACACATCATTTGGATTTATTTCTGCGGCTTTTTTGAAATTTTCTATCGCTTTTGCTTTATCAGTAGTAGCATAATTTGCTCCAATAAACGAATAGGTTTCAAAAAGATTTTCTTTTACGGCTGCTTTTGCTAATTCTGTTTCGCCTTTTGCAGTTACCGTTTTTACATATCCTTCATAATCTAAAACCGCTTGTGCATTAGCTTCTGGAGTTCCAATTACTCTATTCAATTGTCCTTTGTAAAAATAAACATCTTGAGTATTTGGGGAGATTCTGATAGCTTCTGCATAGGCGTTATTAGCTTTTACAAATTCTGCTGTTAATGCTGCTTTTTGAGCCGCTGTTTTACTTTCTGCATAGAATAAAATTGAATTTCCTAATAAAAAATTATCTCGACTATAACTTTTTGAATTTGTATTTTTCACCGCCAATTCAAATAATTTTGCGGCTTCTAAATATGCTTTTCCAGAATATAATTTAATTCCAATTTCAGTAAATTCAGTATTTAAATTTGGATTTAAATCTGCTGCTTTTGTTAAATCTGATATGGCTTCATTAAATTTAGTTTGATTAGAAATAATTCCTTTATCATCCATCGAAGTAGCTAATTTAGCTTTAGCCAAATATAAGTAGTCTTTACCATTTATCTTTTTAGCATCAACTTTTAACATGTATTCGCTAAGTGACTTAATAGCGCCTTCAGGATTTCCGTTTTCAGAATAAGCATACCCTAAATATTTAAATACTTTTGGATTTACTTTGTCCGATTTCTGAATCGCTAGAGCTTCTGCTTCTAATTCTTTCCATTTCTTAGATAAGATTAAGAAATCGGCATACTTCATTTTTGCATCTGTAGAAACATCTGTTAAACTCATATACTTTTTATAATCTTCTAAAGCAGCTGCAATTTTTTCTTCGAAAAGTGATTTTTTTGCATACGCCCATGCTAAATTAGTTTCTGCTTTTTCACGAAATGCTGGTCCGTAACTTGGATTAATTGCCAATATATCATTAAATGCTTTTAACGCTTCTGGAAAAGCTTGCGCATTTCTTGTGATAATTGCTAATTGCAAAGGTGCTCTTACTGATGTTTTATCAAGTTCGCCGGCTGTTCTATAAGCCACATAAGCATCGTTAATATTTTTATTGGCAACCAAAGCATCACCTAAAGCAATTTGCGCTAAAGCCGATTTTGGATCACTTGCTACAGCTAATTTAGCTGCTGCTAATGCTTTGGAAACATCTGGTGTAGCCGCTTTTAAATAAGCTTGAGTAATAAAAATTTGTTCTTCGGTATTTTTCTTTTTAGCAACAGCTAATGCTGCAGAAAAATTTGCTTCCGCATTTGAAACTTTTCCATCTAACAATTCTAATTGACCTAAACCAATTAAATTTAAATGTCCAGCATCTTTAGCGGATTTACCTTTATCAAAATAAACTTTTGCAGAATCTTGTTTTTCTAATGCTAGATAAACTTGACCTAAATAAAAGTAATTTTTACCTTTATCTGGCGCTGTTTCAACCATTGATTTTAATGACTTTCTAGCTTCTGAAAATTTTTCTGCATCGATTGTTTTCTTTACTTGCTCTAAATCTTGAGCATTTACTGCAACTGCAGATAAAATAGTGACAAAACTTGATAAAATAATTGTTCTCATTTCTTCTTTTTTATTTCTTTTTATTATTTTTTACAATTCTTATTTCTCTTGTTGGAATTTTAACAGGCACTAATCCAGATTTTAAAATAATTCGCTGTCCAACTTCGCTTTTTACAAAAGAAGCAAAACCCATGCCTAAACCTGTTCTTCCTTGATAATTTAACAAATATATTTTTCTTGTAAATGGGTATTCTTTTGTTTCAATATAGGACTGACTAGGTTTTACTGCTTTTTGAATGCTTTCGCCTACAGCTAAAACTTTAACTTCCTTTATTGTGCTTTCTAACTCAATTGATGGATTAAGTAACCAATTTACTCCAACAAAACCAATCGAATTATTATTCTCAGAAACAAATTTAATAACTTCTAAATTACTTTTTAATGCCGTTACATTTTTTGACAATGATTTAACATTCGCTTTTTCCATTAAATAACTCAATGTGCTTGAATTTTCGTTATCAAAAACAAATTGAACTTCTGTTTTTTGACCTTTTAATATTTCAAAAACTTCAGAAACTGAAATTGCAGTTTTTGAAGATTTTTGATTTACCACTAGTGCAATAGCGTCTGTACAAAAAGGGGTGTTTTTACCAATTATATCAATAGCTTTTAATTTATCTTCTTGTGATTTTGTCAATTCATGCGAAAGGACAGCAATATCAATTTTACGTTGTAATAATAAGTTCACTATATCCGAATCAGTATTAGGGATTAGTTTTATATTGGCTTTTGGATATTTACTTTCAAAAACAAGCTCTTGATCTTCCACAATTGGCAATAAAGATTCGTCTACATAAATTTCGGCTTTTCCTTTTACGTAAGATTCGTCTTTCGTGCTATTTTCAGATTTTTTACAAGAGAAAATTACTAAAACTATAACTGCAAATATGAAAATTATTTTTTTCATTGTGTTAGTCTTTTTTAGGTGACGCTTCAATTTCTTTGATTGGCTGAACAATTTTATCTACAGGAGCTATTTGTAATGAAATTAGAATGGTATAATATTGTTTTATACTTCTACCATTGTATTGACCTGGCGTCCATTTTGCAGAATTAGTTAATACTCTAATTGCCTCTTTTCCCAAACCTAAACCTACAGGATTTTCTTTAATAATATTAATATCTCTAAGTGAACCATCATCCCAAACTACAAATTTCACAATTATTGTTCCAAGTGTTTTCTCAGAAACTTCTGGTAATCTAAAGGAAGAAGCGATATATTTTCTAAAAGCATTCATTCCTTCAGGAGGAACCGCTTGAACTTGTACGGAAGTATATATTTGATCATAATCCGTTTCCTCACTTTTTTCAGTTGTATTTTCTTTAATCAATTTCGCGTCTTCTTTTGGTGCTTCATTATTCTGTCCAAAACCAACTGCCAAACTTAAGAACAAAAGTATTGTAAAACTATTTTTCATCTTATTCCTCTTCTTTTTTTATTAATCTGTAAAATCTGAAACTAGCGTATAAAATTAATAAACCTCCAAATATTCTTCTTCTTATTATGGAAACTTCTAACGGAAAATTATCCCAAAAAGTAACCAGATAGGCTAAAACTAAATAAAAACAAAATATTAAAAGTCCTAAAATAAACAGAAATCGCTGTTTGGGCGATTTCTGTTTTAATTTATTTAACCAGTTCATATTATTCTGAAGCAGTAATTTGAATTGAAATAGGTAATGTATAGTATTGCTTAACGCTTCTACCGTTGTATACACCTGGTGTCCATTTTGGCGATTTAGTTAAGATTCTAGTAGCCTCTTTAGCTAAACCTAATCCTGCAGGACTTTCTTTTACAATTTGGATGTCTCTAATTGAACCATCATCCCAAACTACAAATTTAGCAATAACCGTACCGGTTGTAGTTTCGTCTACTTCTGGTAAACGGAATGAACTTGCAATTTGTTTTCTAAATGCATTCATACCACCTGGAGGCGACGCTTGAACTTGAACCGAAGTAAAGATTTGGTTGTAATCCGTATCATCACCTTTTTGTTCTTCTTGCGCTAATTCACCAGTTTTTTCAAGACTTGCATTTGCATCTCCTTTCGCAGTTTCAGAACCCGATTTTTTATCAGGATCCACAGGAGGGATTTCATTTTCAACAGTTTTCTTATTTACAACAACAGGAGGTACATTTTTTACAATGTCAACCACAGATTTCACCTTCTTAATTGGTTCCACCTTTTTTTGTTCTAAAATTTTCTTTTCCTCCTTTTTAATTGGAGTTTTCACTTTCTTAAGTTCTACCTTAGTGATTTTAGTTTCTTCCTTATCTTTACTTTTCATTGAAAGATATAAAACAAAAACCAATCCAATAAAAAATATGGAAGAGAAAATTAATGCTAAAACGGTTCTCTTAGAACTATTTGTTCGTAATTCGTATGCACCATAACTTTTATTACGTCCTTCGAATATATTGTCAATTAAACTAGCTTCGCTAAGGTTTACATTTCCACTCATTTTTCTATAATTAAAGTTATATTATTTTATCTTTTTGTCTTCAAGCATTTTTAAATCGCCTGGAGTTACATCAACAATCGAGTAAGAAAAAGGTTTCACTATTGCCATTTCATCAAGAATATCAACTAAATTTTTGTAATTTGCTGATTTACTTGCTTTGATAAGTACTATCATTCCTTGCTTTTTAGTATCGTCTACATGTTCTAAAACATATTTATTGTGCGCAATAAGTGCTTTCCTGATACCTTTTCCACCATAATTATCTAACTTTGGTTTACCATTAATTTCTGCATCAACATAAGGAGCATCCGTCATTCCAATATAATACACTAACTTATCATTTTTTCCTAAAACAACCGTTAAGGTTCTCCAAGCTGGAGTCTCTTGCGGGTTAGGATCGTCTTGTTTCGTATTATCTGGTAAAGCTAAATCCATAGATTGTGGCTTAGACAATGTGGTTGTTAGGATAAAGAATGTAATTAACAAGAAAGCCAAATCTACCATCGCTGTTAAATCAACTCCTGGATTCGATTTTTTACTTCTTACTTTACCGCCTTTACCGCCACCGCCACCGGTATTTAATTCTGCCATGTTATTTTTTTATTATAATTAAAAATCTTCATCTCTTAGAGAAGTTACTAAATAAAAATCATTCATGTTTTGCTTTTGAAGAATATCAAAAACATTCTTAACAACTGGATATTTTTCTTTAGAACTACCTTTTATAGCTATTTCAATTTCCTTGATTTTCTCTACACCTTTAGCTTGTTGTTCCATAACAACTGCTGCATTTGCATAATAAATCCAGTAAGACAATTCATTCTCAGAAATATCTCCTTTGTAAGGAATACCAGCTTGAGTTCCTGGTCTATTTCTCTCAGCATTTTTTAACGCTAATAAAGACTTTAATTGCTCCAACGGAACACCAAATGAATCTAATAAAGAAAACTCGTTTATTTCTTGTGGCGTAAAAGCAATATCATATTTTAATGACATAGCTTCTAAAGCAGCAATTCTGGTTTCTCTTTCAGACATTCCAATATATACTGAACTATCACCAACTGTTATGGTAAATAAGTTTCTTTCTGGCAATTTAGCTTTTATGGTTGACGCAGGCGTATCTACTGGCTTAGGCTCAGGTACTTTTGATGTTGCTGTCATGATAAAAAAGGACAATAACAAAAACGCAACGTCACACATGGCCGTCATGTCGATTCTTGTGCTTTTTTTAGATGTTTTTATATTTGCCATTTTACTTTATTTTAACTTTATTATTTATTTTATGAAATCTTAGTTGCTTCCTTTAGCTCTTTTATAAGCTTGAGAAATTGCGAAACCAGCTTCGTCAATAAAATAAGTTAAAGTATCAATTTTTGAAGTAAAATAGTTGTAAGCAATAACTGCTATAGTTGAAGTAGAAATACCTGTAGCGGTATTAATTAACGCCTCAGAAATACCATTTGCTAATTCCGCTTGGTCTGGAGTACCCTCTGCTAATCCAGCGAATGCTTTAATCATACCAGATACTGTTCCTAATAATCCTAATAAGGTACCAATTGATACTAAAGTAGAAATAATAGTTAAGTGTTTTTCTAACATTGGCATTTCTAATGAAGTGGCTTGTTCTACTTCTTTAGTAATGTTTTCAGTAGCTGTATCTACATCTAAACCGTCTTTTTTAACTTGCTCCGATTTTAATAAACCTGCTTTAATAACATTGGCAACAGAACCTTCTTGAGCATCACAAGCAGCAATAGCACCTTGAACGTCACCAGTTTTAATTTGAGACAACACTCCTTTTACGAAAGTATCTAAATTTCCTTTTCCAGCTGCTTTTTTCAAAACGATAAATCTTTCTACAGAGAAAACGATAGTCATTAATAATAATCCCATTAACACAGGAACAATCATACCTCCTTTAAAAACCATACCTAAATAGTTTCCTGGTAAAGGTTGTCCATTTGGATCACCTTTAACGAAGTTTGCTGGTGCTCCCATTACAAATTTCCATAATAAAGCTCCAATAACTATACAAATAACAATAGTTAAAGCTGCAAAAACACTACTTCCTTTGCTTCCTTTGTTCTCTACAGAAACGTTTAAATCCTGTCCCATTTTTTTAAAATTTTTAGTTTGAATTGATTAATTATTTGATTTCAATTTTATTTTGATAGTCGCAAATTTATGTGAATTAGATTTGAAAAAAAAACTAATTTCATAAAATTTACATTAACTTTTTGAAATTATGCAACAATCATACCAAAAAAGAGATATAGTAAGATTATTTTCAATGTTTTTTGAGATTATTTAATAATTATTCAATAAAAATGAAATAATATCAACACTTCTTATGTTAAGAGATTGTAAAGTTTTTCCGAATTTGTTTTGTTTTTATAAAATCAAATACTTTTAATCATTCAAAACTACTTAGTAAGGCTTGTTTTTAGGTTTCGAAATCATAAAAGAAACGATTTCTAATAATGATTTTTAAAATATCGGAAAAAATTATTTTTTCAAAAGTTCAATAATTTTATTTTCAACAACTTGACTGTTCCAATTTTGGTCAATGTTTTCCATTTTCAAGACTTCTTGCATGATTTCGTTTTGTCTATCTCCAATGGCTAACGCTTCTGAGTAAGGCTGGTGACTAAACGTAACACGAGAATATAACGGCACCCATAATTGAGGGTGTTTGTCTGAAAACCATTTTTCTATTTTCTTTTGTAACAAGAAATTAGCATCTGCTGTTTTGGAGCTCATTTCCATAAAATTTCTATACGAAAGTTCGGCAATAGCATCTGCATTTGGTTTACGAGAATTTTCGTAATCATTTAATAAATTGGCCCAATCATCACCATATTTTTCAAACATTTCCTCTAATACGGTAATGTCTTCAAATCCCGCATTCATACCGTGACCATAAAAAGGAACAATCGCATGACATGCGTCGCCAATAAGCGCCACTTTATCGCTGAAGGTCCATGGAAAGCACTTCATTGTAACTAAATAACTAGTTGGATTTTTAAAGAAATCTTCTACTAAATTTGGGATTACTTCTTTTGTATCAGGAAAGTGATTCGCGAAGAAAGTAACCAATTGTTCTTTACTTTTAATGGATTCGAAGGAATTTTCACCATCATGCGGCATAAAAAGTGTACAGGTAAAACTTCCATCTAAATTGGCTAATGCCATTAGCATAAAATTGCCTCGAGGCCAAATATGCAAGGATTTTTTATCTAATTTATGTGTGCCATCAGGGTTAGCAGGAATATTTAATTCTTTATAACCAATATTTAAAAATTCTTGCGAATAATTAAACATGCTTTGCCGTTGCATTTTATGCCTGATTCGAGAAAAAGCCCCATCGGCACCAAAAGTAATATCATAATCGTGTGTAGTCCACTCGCCTTTTTCAGAATCACCAATAGAAATTGTTGCAGTAGTCAAATCTACATCCCAGACTTTTTCTTCAAAGAAAAAAACGACTCCAGCTTTCTCAGCTAAATCGACCATTTTTTTATTTAGTAAACCTCTTGAAAGGGAGTAAATCACTTCGCCATCTTTTCCATAAAACTGTTCATTAACAGTGTCTTTTTCTGTGTGAATGGCCCGTTTTTCAACTGGAATACCAATACCTAAAACTTCTTGATCCAAACCAACATCACGTAACGCTTTTACACCTCTATCTGATAAAACAAGATTAATAGAACGTCCTGAAAAATTCATTTTTCGAATATCTGGACTTCTATCATACACATGAACGGTATGGCCTCGTTTTTTAAGATAGATTCCTAATAAAGTTCCTACTAACCCGGAACCTACTATTGCAATTTTTTTTGGTGTTTGCTTTGACATATACAATTTACTACTTATGTAGTTTTAAAAAATACGTTTTTGTTTGAGTATTAAAACTGAACTCGGTTACCGACGTTTAGTTTTTGTGATTTCGCAAAAATTCCGCACATATGAAATAACATTCTTGCCCCTACATTTCCATCCCAATCGTCATTTTCTCCAGGTGCTACTTCCACTAAATCAAAACCAATGATTTCTTTACCTGAATTAGCTAACAAATTAAATAAATAAGTAGCTTGTTCAAATGAAAAACCTCCTGGAACAGGCGTTCCAGTGTTTGGACAATACCATGGGTACATTCCATCAATATCAAAAGAAATAGTAACTTTTTGTGGTAACTGCAAGATGATTTCTTCACATTGTTGTTTCCAAGTTTGTCCTTCGAAGGCTTTCGCTTTCATATCAGCATCTGTGTGGACAATAACTCTGCCTTTGGCTTCTTTAACAATATTTACTTCTTGCTCGCAAAAATCTCTAATTCCGACTTGCACAATTTTTGAAACTTGAGGAATTTGCAACGTATTGTACATTATTGAAGCATGGGAATAAGTAAAGCCTTCATAAGCTACACGTAAATCCATATGAGCATCTAAATGCAAAATACCAAAACTATCATGTTGTGTAGCCAAAGCTTCATAATAACCAAGTGGCGTGCTATGATCACCTCCTAAAAGGGCTACTTTTTTTCCTTTATTTTGCCAAAATAATACTTTTTCTTTTACTTCGGAATGTAGCGTTCTGCATGCTGTATTAATTTTATGTAAGTCTTCTTGTAAAGCAGGAAACGTATCTAAATCTTCACCATTTTCAAGAGCTTCAATAATAGGCTGGGCTAAGTCTTTATATTTATCAGAGTTTTTTGCCCAATCTTGAGGCGCCTCGTCCAAATAAATACCTAATTTCCATAATTCTGGAAAATCTTGATGTAATAAATCTACTTGAAAAGAAGCATCAAAAATAGCAGCAGGACCTTCAGAGGCTCCCGCTCCATAACTCACTGTAACTTCCCAAGGCACAGGAATAATAATAATTTCTGATTCTTCGGCGGTAAAAGGCAATCCAAAAACGGTAGCATCGGCTAAACCAGGTTGTGATGGATCGAAATTTTCTATTTTTTGTTGTTTATTCATTTTGGATATTCGGATTTTTGGATTTTCAGATATTCGGATTTTGGACTTTTACTTTATATTTTATTTTGAAGATATTTTATAAATTTTATGATCATTTATTTCAAAATCCCTTTTTTCAAAATTTGTCCAAAATTATAAATGTCTTCAAAAGACGTATAAAATGGAACGGGTGCTAAACGTATCACATTTGGTTCGCGCCAATCTGTAACCACACCATTTTGCATTAAATAGGTAAATAATTCTTTACCTTGTCCGTGTAAATATACCGACAGCTGACAACCTCTTTCAGATGGATTTGAAGGGGTAATAACTTCGAAATTTGCTTGTGGAATTTCCTTATCAATTTCATGTAGAATAAATTCTAGATAAGAAGTAATAACATCTCTTTTCGCAATTAATTTTTCCATACCTACTTGGGCAAACATTTCTACAGTTGCTAAATAAGGAGCTAAAGATAAAACGGGTAAGTTACTCACTTGCCAGCCATTTGCACCTTCAACCGCATCAAAATTGGGTTCCATTAAAAATCGACGTGATTTATTATGTCCGTACCAACCTGCAAATCGGTCTAAATCTTTATTTGTATGATGTTTTTCGTGCACAAAGTATCCCGAAGCATTTCCTGGCCCTGAATTCATATACTTATAACTACACCAAGCGGCAAAATCGACATCCCAATCGTGTAAATTTAATTCAATATTTCCTGCAGCATGGGCTAAATCCCATCCTACAAGCGCTCCTGCTTTATGCCCGGCTGCGGTGATGGTTTTCATATCAAAAACTTGACCTGTATAATAGTTCACTCCACCTATAAAAACTAATGCTAACTCGTCTCCTAACGCTTCAATTTTTGCTAAAATATCTTCTGGACGAGTAGTTAATTCACCATCTCTGCGTTTGATTTCAACAATAGCATCTTCTGGAGCAAAACCGTGAAATTTCACTTGACTTTGCAACATATATTGATCTGAAGGAAAGGCTTTTTCTTCACATAAAATTTTAATTCTCTTACCTTTTGGTTTATAAAAAGAAACTAACAGTAAGTGTAAATTTACAGTTAATGTATTCATTACGCCTACTTCTGAAGGTTTCGCGCCCACAATTTTTGATAAAGGTTCGCAAAATCTTTCATGATAATCCCACCATGGCTTTTCCGAATAAAAATGACCTTCTACAGCCATATTTGCCCAATCATCCATAATGTCATCCACATATTTTTTGGTGATTTTTGGTTGTAATCCTAATGAATTTCCAGTAAAATAAATTACATTTTGATTGTTATGTTGGGGAAAATAAAATTCGTTTTTATACGATTTTAATTCATCCTTAGCATCTAAGCTTATTGCGAATTCTCTAGTATTTTGAAAGTTCATGTTTAGTAGGTATTAAAGCGTAAAAGTAACAAAAAAATAAGATATAAAAAAACCCAACATTTCGTTGGGTTTATAATTTAAAAATGAAAATAAGTTGAGTTAATCAATTATAAAATTTGATTATAAAATTAACATCGCATCCCCATAAGAGTAGAAATTATATTTTTCTTTTATAGCAATTTCATATGCTTTTTTCATTAAATCATGACCACAAAAGGCAGAAACCATCATTAATAAAGTTGATTTTGGTGTATGGAAATTAGAAACCATAGCATCTGCTAAACTAAAATCGTAAGGTGGATAAATAAATTTGTTTGTCCAACCAGAATATGGATTTAACGTTCGCATAGAAGATACTGTACTTTCCATGGCACGCATAGAAGTAGTACCGATACAACATACTTTATTTTTCTTAGTTCTGGCTCCGTTAATAATATCACACGCTTCTTGTGTAACCACCATTTCTTCAGAATCCATTTTATGTTTTGATAAATCTTCCACTTCCACTGGATTAAAAGTACCCAATCCTACGTGTAAAGTAACTTCCGCAAAATTAATTCCTTTGATTTCAAGACGTTTCATTAAGTGCTTAGAAAAATGCAAACCGGCAGTTGGTGCCGCTACTGAACCTTCTTCTTTAGCGTAAATGGTTTGGTAACGTTCCGCGTCTTCTGGAGTTACTTCACGATTTATGTATTTAGGGATAGGTGTTTCTCCTAACTCAATTAATTTTTCTCTAAATTCTTCATATGATCCGTCATATAAAAAACGTAATGTTCTTCCACGTGAAGTGGTATTGTCAATAACTTCAGCAACTAATGAATCGTCATCACCAAAATACAATTTATTTCCAATTCTAATTTTACGAGCTGGGTCTACTAAAACATCCCATAAACGTTGTTCCGCATTTAATTCTCTTAATAAGAAAACTTCAATTCTTGCACCCGTTTTTTCTTTATTACCATACAAACGAGCGGGAAAAACCTTAGAATTGTTTAACACCATAACGTCTCCATCATCAAAATAGTCAATAATATCTTTAAACATTTTATGTTCTATTTCACCTGTTTTTCTATGAATCACCATTAAGCGAGATTCATCTCTATTTTCTGAAGGAAATTCGGCTAATAATTCTTCTGGCAAATTAAACTGGAAGTGTGATAATTTCATGTTTAGAGTTTAAAAGTTTAGGGTTTAAAAGTTTATGCCTTTCAAACCGTGTGCAAATATACGATTGTGAGATAGGCGATGTCAAGTAAAAACGTATATATTTTTGACTTTACCCCAAAGACGGCAATTCGCAACGTATATTTAATGAACAAAGTTAGTAAAACCAATAGAAACTCCAATTTCAACAAGCAAATGACTTATTGAAAATACAAATAAGTTAAAATAAAAAAGTCCCGAAAAATCGGGACTTTTAATATTATTTTCTGTCTTCAAACTTAACAAAGTCTCTTAAAGGATGACCCGTATATACTTGTCTTGGACGACCAATAGGTTCTTTGTTTACACGCATTTCTTTCCATTGTGCAATCCAACCTGGTAAACGACCAATTGCAAATAAAACCGTAAACATATCTGTAGGAATTCCTAATGCACGGTAAATAATACCTGAATAGAAGTCAACGTTTGGATATAATTTTCTTTCCACGAAATACGGATCTACTAGAGCAGATTCTTCTAATTTTTTAGCAATAGCTAATATAGGGTCATTCACACCTAGCTCGGCTAAAACTTCGTCTGCTGCTTTTTTGATGATTTTTGCTCTTGGATCAAAATTCTTATATACTCTATGTCCGAATCCCATTAAACGGAATTCGTCATTTTTATCTTTTGCTTTCGCTAAATATTTATCCGCATCACCACCATCTTTCTGAATGGCTTCTAACATTTCTAAAACTGCCTGATTTGCACCACCATGCAAAGGCCCCCATAATGCAGAAACTCCAGCTGAAATAGAAGCAAATAATCCGGCATGAGAAGAACCTACCATACGAACTGTAGAAGTTGAACAGTTTTGCTCATGATCTGCATGTAAAATAAATAATTTATCTAATGCAGCAACTACTGTAGGATTAACACTATATGGTCCTGTAGGTAATTTAAACATTAATTGCATGAAATTATCTACATACCCAATAGTATTGTCATAATAGTTTAATGGGAATCCCATGCTTTTTCTGTAGGTCCAAGTTGCTAAAACTAGGAATTTACCCATAGTTTTACAAATGGCTTCATACATTTCTTTTTCATTTTCTACATTTACTACTTTTGGATTAAAAGCAGTAAGTGCACTTGTTAATGCCGATAAAACGCCCATTGGGTGAGCTGTTTTTGGAAAACCATCAATGATGTTTTTCATTTCTTCATTAACTAAAGTATATTTTCGGATGTTGGTTTCAAAATCTGATAGTTGTTCTCTTGTTGGTAATTCCCCAAAGATTACTAAGTACGAAACTTCTAAAAAGTCCGCTTTTGCAGCTAAATCTTCAATAGAATACCCTCGATATCTTAAAATTCCTTCTTCACCATCAAGAAACGTAATATCACTTTTACAAACTCCTGAATTTTTATATCCTGGATCATAAGTAATTGCACCTGATAAATCTCTTAATTTACTAATATCAATAGCAGTTTCATTTTCGCTTCCCACCATAATAGGAAGTTCAAATTTGTTACCATTAATTTCTATAATTGCATTTTTCGACATGATAATATGTGTATTTTGTAAGTATAATAATCTTAGTTGCGAATTTAATAATTATTTCTTGAATTTTAAAATTAATGTATAGATAAATTGCACAATAGGTATATATAAAACTTATAGTCTGTAAAGAACCTTAGCAACTTTTGTAACTAATTATAATATAGACAAATATAACATTCTAAAATACTAAACATGCTGTAAAAACAGCACAAAAAAAAACACCTAAATGGTTTTTAAAACCATTTTAGGTGTAATATTAATTAAAATTATCAGTTGCTGAAACGAGTTCAACACGACAAAAGTTTTATTTTACTTTAAAAGCATTAGCACCAGGAAAGTATGCTACTTCATTTAATTCTTCCTCAATTCGCAACAATTGATTGTATTTTGCCATACGATCGGAACGAGAAGCGGAACCTGTTTTTATTTGTCCACAGTTTAACGCCACTGCTAAATCTGCAATGGTGTTATCTTCTGTTTCTCCTGAACGGTGACTCATCACTGAAGTATATCCTGCATTGTGTGCCATATTTACTGCTGCAATTGTTTCAGATAACGTACCGATTTGATTTACTTTAATTAAAATTGAATTAGCAATTCCTTCATTGATACCACGAGAAAGTCTTTCTACATTTGTAACAAATAAATCGTCACCAACTAATTGTACTTTACTACCAATTTTATCGGTTAAATATTTCCAACCTTTCCAATCGTCTTCATACATACCGTCTTCAATTGAAATAATTGGATATTTTGAAGCCAATTCAGCTAAATAATCGGCTTGTTCTTCAGAAGTTCTGATTTTTCCGCTAGCGCCTTCAAATTTTGTATAATCGTATTTTCCATTTACATAAAATTCTGAAGCTGCACAGTCTAAAGCTATCTTAACATCCTCACCAAAAGAATAACCCGCTGTTTCCACTGCTAGTTTAATTGTATCTAAAGCATCCTCGGTTCCACCTGCTAAATTAGGCGCAAAACCCCCTTCATCTCCAACGGCTGTTGATAAATTTCTATCGTGTAATACTTTTTTCAAGTTATGAAAAATCTCAGTCCCCATTTGCATGGCGTGAGTAAATGAAGTTGCTTTTACAGGAATAATCATAAATTCTTGAAATGCAATAGGCGCATCTGAATGCGAACCACCGTTGATAATATTCATCATTGGAACTGGTAATGTATTTCCTGAAACACCTCCAACATATCTATATAAAGGCATACCTAATTCGTTGGCTGCAGCTTTCGCTACCGCTAAAGATACACCTAAAATAGCATTTGCTCCTAAATTAGATTTATTAGGCGTGCCGTCTAATTCAATCATCATTTTATCGATAGCGTTTTGTTCAAAAACTGACATTCCTACCAATTCTGAAGCTATAGTTGCATTTACATTTTCTACAGCTTTTAAAACACCTTTGCCCATATAAGCTTTTCCGCCGTCACGTAATTCAACAGCTTCATGTTCGCCAGTAGAAGCACCAGATGGAACTGCTGCTCTTCCTAAAATTCCATTTTCTGTAATTACATCAACTTCAACAGTAGGATTACCTCTGGAATCTAATATTTGTCTTGCGTGAACTTTAATTATAATGCTCATATTTAATTATTTTTTAAATTCTATATTATTAATTTAACAAAGTTAAATATATTTTTTTTCGAATTTTGTAATTCGTATAAAACTTATAAACGATAACGTTTTAGTTTTTTGATGTTTTTATGTTTTCGATAAATTCATCGAATAAATAACTAGAATCGTGAGGTCCAGGACTTGCTTCTGGATGATATTGAACAGAAAAACAATTTTTTGATTTCATTTTCATACCGGCAACAGTTCCATCATTTAAATGAACATGAGTTAATTCAAAGTCAGGATGATTTTCTAATTGTTCTTTATTTACAGCAAAACCGTGATTTTGAGAAGTAATTTCACCCTTACCTGTTACCAGATTTTTTACAGGATGATTAATTCCTCTATGTCCATTAAACATTTTATAAGTTGAAATTCCATTTGCTAAAGCAATTACTTGATGTCCTAAACAAATTCCAAATAATGGTTTGTTTTCAGATAAAATATTTCTTGCTACTTCTTGTGCAGATGCTAATGGATCTGGATCTCCAGGACCATTTGATAAGAAATATCCATCTGGATTAAACGCTTTCATTTCGCTAAAAGTGGCATTATATGGAAACACTTTAATAAAACAGTTACGTTTTGCTAAATTTCTTAAGATATTTGTTTTGATTCCTAAATCTAAAGCGGCAATTTTATATGTAGCATTCTCATTTCCAAAAAAATAGGGTTCTTTAGTCGAAACCACAGAGGCTAAATCTAACCCTTCCATGTTAGGCGCTTGTTCTAATTTAATTTTCAAATCTTCAATTGAAGTGCCATCTGTAGAAATAATTGCATTCATTGCGCCATTATCTCTAATATAACTAACTAAAGCGCGGGTATCAACATCTGAGATTACAATTAGATTTTGTTTTTCCAAGTAATCATATAAACTTTCAGAAGCCACTTCACGAGAATAGTTCATACTAAAATTTTTACAAACTAAACCAGAAATTTTTACAGAATTTGATTCTACTTCATTACCATTTACGCCATAATTACCTATATGAGCATTGGTTGTAACCATAATTTGCCCAAAATATGAAGGATCAGTAAATATCTCTTGATAGCCCGTTGTTCCGGTATTAAATGCAATTTCCCCAAAAGTTGTACCTGAAATTCCAATTGATTTTCCGTAGAAAATAGTTCCGTCTTTAAGTAACAGTACTGCTTGTTGTTTGTTGTTGTATTTCATCAGTTGTAGTAGTTTTAAAACAGATAAGCTTCAAATTTTAAGTTACCTTATTTATATTGCAAAATTACGTTATAGTATTTATAAAAAAAAAGGATAAACAAAAATTTGTTTATCCTTTTTTAATTATTTTAAATCAATGGTTTCATGATTATTCAGAAGCTTCTGTTGTTTCAGTTGATTCAGCAGCAGGAGTTTCCGCTACAGTATCATCTGCTTTTTTAGATTTACCTCTACGAGTAGAAGCTTTTTTAACTTCTTTTTTAGCAGTGGAATAAATCGTATTAAAATCTACAAGTTCAATCATAGCCATATCTGCGTTATCCCCTAAACGGTTTCCTAACTTAATGATACGAGTATAACCTCCTGGACGATCAGCTACTTTATCAGCTACTTCTCTGAACAATTCTGTTACCGCATATTTACTTCTTAAATAAGAAAAACAAATACGTCTGTTGTGCGTTGTATCTTCTTTTGATTTTGTTACAAGAGGCTCAATAAATTGTTTTAAAGCTTTTGCTTTAGCGACAGTAGTATTGATACGCTTGTGTTCAATTAAAGAACATGCCATATTAGCAAGCATTGCTTTTCTATGACCTGTTTGTCTACTTAAATGGTTGAATTTTTTTCCGTGTCTCATGACGTAATTATTTTATCTTCATCTTGCATCAATCCGCTTTGGAGAGCAAAATATGAATGAATTATTCTTTATCTAACTTGTATTTTGCTAAATCCATTCCAAAAGTAAGGTTTTTATTTGCCACTAACTCATCTAATTCAGTTAGTGATTTTTTACCGAAATTACGGAATTTCATTAAATCGTTTTTATTGAAAGAAACTAAGTCTCCTAGTGTATCAACTTCAGCCGCTTTTAAGCAATTTAGTGCTCTAACAGATAAATCCATATCAACTAATTTAGTTTTCAATAGTTGTCTCATGTGTAATGATTCCTCATCATAAGACTCCGTTTGAGCAATTTCATCAGCCTCTAGAGTGATTCTTTCGTCAGAAAACAACATAAAATGGTGAATCAACGTTTTAGCTGCTTCTGTCAAGGCATCTTTTGGATTAATTGAACCATCCGTTTTGATTTCGAAAACTAATTTTTCGTAATCTGTTTTTTGTTCAACACGGAAGTTTTCAATTGAATACTTCACATTTTTTACAGGGGTATAAATAGAGTCTGTAAAAATGGTTCCAATAGGAGCATTTGGTTTTTTATTTTCTTCAGCAGGAACATATCCTCTACCTTTTTCGATAGAAAGTTCCATGTTGATAGTTGTTTTGCTATCTAAATTACAAATTACTAAATCTGGATTTAAAACTTGAAAACCAGAGATAAATTTTTGGAAATCACCAGCTGTAATTTGATCTTTACCAGAAAGTGAGATAGAAACTGATTCATTATCTACATCTTCAATTTGACGTTTGAAACGTACTTGTTTAAGATTTAAGATAATTTCAGTTACATCTTCTACTACACCAGAAATTGTTGAAAATTCATGTTCAACTCCTTCTATTCTTACAGATGTAATAGCAAAACCTTCTAATGCAGAAAGTAAGACTCTTCTTAAAGCGTTACCAACTGTTAATCCATAACCAGGTTCTAAAGGTCTAAATTCGAATTTACCTTCAAAATCGGTAGAATCGATCATGATAACTTTATCGGGCTTTTGAAAATTAAATATTGCCATATCTTCGACTAATGTCAATTATTATTTGTTATACAACTCAACGATTAGTTGCTCTTTAATATTTTCTGGAATTTGAAGTCTTTGAGGCACCGTTACAAACGTTCCTTGTTTCGTATCATTATTCCAAGTAATCCACTCATATACAGCTGAATTGTTAGCCAAAGAGCTTTCAATTGCTTCAAGAGATTTAGATTTTTCACGTACTGCAACAACATCACCAGGTTTTAAGTGGTAAGAAGGTACATTTACCAATTCACCATTAACTGTAATGTGTCTGTGAGAAACGAATTGACGAGCAGCTCTACGTGTAGGTGCAATACCCATTCTGTACACTACGTTGTCTAAACGAGCTTCACAAAGTTGTAACAAGATTTCACCTGTTACACCTGAAGAAGCAGCTGCTTTTTCAAACAAATTTCTGAATTGACGCTCTAAAATACCATAGGTATATTTTGCTTTTTGCTTTTCCATTAACTGGACAGCATATTCAGATTTTTTACCTCTTCTTTTTGCCAAACCATGTTGACCAGGAGGATAATTTCTTCTTTCGAAAGCTTTATCTTCTCCGAAAATTGCTTCACCGAACTTACGGGCGATTCTTGTTTTTGGACCAGTATATCTTGCCATTTTACAAATTTTAATTTAAGGTAGGGACTATGAATTAAGGTCTTTCCTTCGATAATCTAAATTCCTACCTTTGTTTTATACTAATTGTTATACTCTTCTTCTCTTTGGAGGACGACATCCATTGTGAGGCATTGGAGTAACATCAATAATTTCAGTTACTTCAATTCCACTATTATGAATTGATCTAATAGCAGATTCTCTACCATTTCCTGGACCTTTAACGTAAACTTTTACTTTTTTAAGTCCAGCTTCAAGAGCTACTTTTCCACAATCTTCAGCAGCCATTTGGGCCGCGTACGGAGTGTTCTTTTTAGAACCTCTGAAACCCATTTTACCGGCTGATGACCAAGAAATAACTTCACCTTTCTTATTTGTTAAAGAAATGATGATGTTGTTAAAAGTAGCACTAATATGTGCTTCTCCAGAAGACTCAACGATAACTTTACGTTTTTTTGCAGTTGCCTTAGCCATATTATTTACTATTTAGTTGCTTTTTTCTTGTTAGCAACAGTTTTTCTTTTACCTTTTCTTGTTCTCGAGTTGTTTTTTGTTCTTTGACCTCTTAAAGGTAATCCCGCTCTGTGGCGGATACCTCTTTGACATCCGATATCCATTAAACGTTTGATGTTTAATGTAATTTCTGAACGTAATTCACCTTCGATTTTAAATGATGAAACCGCTTCACGGATTGCTCCGATTTCGTCATCATTCCAATCAGATACTTTTTTATCTTGGCTTACATTGGCTTTTTCTAAAACCTCTATAGCTCTACTTTTACCCATACCAAAAATGTATGTTAAAGCGATAACTCCTCTTTTGTTTTTTGGGATATCAACCCCTGCTATTCTTGCCATAATTATCCTTGTCTTTGTTTAAATCTAGGATTCTTTTTGTTAATAACGTATAATCTTCCTTTTCTACGCACGATAATACATTCTGCGCTTCTTTTTTTAACTGATGCTCTTACTTTCATCTTAATTTGCTTTATGCGATAGGCTTTCCACTTAAGCTTTACGCTTTAAGCTTATTGCTTATTGCTTATTTAATATCTATAAGTAATTCTAGCTTTAGACAAATCATAAGGACTCATTTCAAGTTTAACCTTGTCTCCTGGTAACAACTTAATGTAATGCATTCGCATTTTACCTGAGATGTGAGCAATTACAACGTGTC
Organism: Flavobacteriia bacterium; assembly: GCA_004293045.1. Classification (GTDB taxonomy): domain Bacteria; phylum Bacteroidota; class Bacteroidia; order Flavobacteriales; family Flavobacteriaceae; genus Flavobacterium. The sequence goes on from RDXY01000008.1 coordinate 25,657, forward strand.
CGTTTTCTAATTCCACTCGAAACATTGCATTAGATAATGCTTCTACAATGCTTCCGTCTTGTTCTATTGCTGATTGTTTTGCCATAATTAATTAAGCGACAGCTTTTCTATTTTTACCACTTTTCATTAAACCATCATAATGTTTGTTTAACAAGTATGAATTGATTTGTTGAATCGTATCGATTGCAACTCCGACCATAATAATTAACGAAGTACCACCATAAAAATAAGCCCATGCACCTTGAACATCTAATAATCCGTGAATAATAGCAGGGAACACTGCAATTAAAGCCAAGAATAATGAACCTGGGAATGTGATTAGCGACATTAACTTATCTAAGAAATCTCCAGTTTCTGCACCTGGTTTAATACCGGGAATGAAACCTCCACTTCTTTTTAAGTCATCTGCCATTTTATTGGTTGGCACCGTAATAGCGGTGTAAAAATACGTAAAAATAACAATTAATAAGGCAAAAACTACATTATAAACTAAACCGAAAGGATCTTTAAACATATTTGAAATGCTTAAAGCCGTGTCAGACTTAGATAATCCAGCTAATGCAGCAGGTATGAACATGATTGCTTGCGCAAAAATAATTGGCATAACACCTGCAGAATTTAACTTTAATGGAATAAATTGTCTATTATCATCCATTGCATCCGATTCGAAATCACCAGAAACTGATCTTCTTGCGTATTGAACCTGAACTTTTCTCAAAGCCATTACCAATAATATTGTAGCTATAATAACTAATAACCAAATTATTACTTCAATAATGATTTTCATTGGTCCACCATTGTTAATTGCAGTTGCAAATTCTTGCATAAATGCTTCTGGCATTCTAGCTAAAATTCCTACCATAATTAATAACGATATTCCGTTACCAATTCCTTTTTCTGTAATTCTTTCTCCTAACCACATTGCGAAAATAGTTCCCGAAACGATGATTAATACGGACCCAAATAAAGGGAAGAAAGTAAAGAAATCAGGATTTACAAATGCTTCTGCAGGTAAGGTTTGTTTTAAATTAAAAATATAACCTGGCCCTTGAACCAATGTAATTGCAATTGTTAACCAACGTGTAATTTGATTAAGCGTTTTTCTACCACTTTCACCATCTTTTTGAAGTTTTTGTAAATACGGAATAGCAATTCCCATTAATTGAACTACAATCGATGCAGAGATGTATGGCATAATACCTAATGCGAAAATAGAAGCTTCCGAGAAAGCGCCACCTGTAAACACATTAATTAACCAACCAATACCGCCTTCTGTTTGATTAGAAAGACTTTGCAATTTAGTTGCATCAATACCTGGTAATGTTACTTGTGAACCAAAACGATACACAAGTAAAATTCCAAGAGTCACTAAAATTTTATTTTTTAGTTCTTCTATTTTCCAAACATTGATAAATGATTCTATAAATTTCTTCATAGCGCTATTAATTAAAGAATTACTACTTCTCCTCCAGCAGCTTCGATAGCCGCTTTTGCAGTTGCAGTAAATTTGTGAGCACTAACTTTTAACTTTGTTTTTAGCTCACCTCTACCTAAAATCTTTACTAAGCTATTTTTGGTAGCTAAACGAGTATCAACAAATACTGTAAAATCTACAGCTTCTGTGATTACACCGTTTTCTACTAAACCTTGTAACGTATCAAGATTTATACCTTGATATTCTACTCTATTGATGTTTTTAAAACCAAATTTTGGTACTCTTCGTTGAAGGGGCATTTGACCTCCTTCAAAACCAATTTTCTTTGAATAACCAGAACGAGATTTGGCTCCTTTGTGACCTCTTGTTGAGGTACCACCTTTACCAGATCCTTCACCTCTACCTACTCTTTTGTTTTGGTTGTGAACAGAACCTTCTGCTGGCTGTAAGTTACTTAAATTCATAACATGTATTGTTATTTAGTTTCTTCTACAGAAACTAAGTGTTTAACTTTATTTACCATTCCAAGGACAGCAGGACTTGCATCGTGCTCAACAACTTGACCCATTTTTTTAATACCAAGAGCGATTAATGTTCTCTTTTGGTCTAATGGACAGTTGATTTTACTTCTAACTTGTTTTACTAAAATTTTCATATCTCCTTGATTTATCCTTTAAATACTTTATCTAAAGATACTCCTCTTTGTTTTGCAACCGTAAGAGCACTTCTCATTTGTAACAAAGCATCAAAAGTTGCTTTTACTACGTTGTGAGGGTTTGATGAACCTTGAGATTTTGATAATACATCGTGTACACCAACTGATTCTAATACCGCACGTACAGCACCACCAGCGATAACTCCAGTACCGTGTGAAGCTGGCATTAAGAATACTCTAGCACCACCAAATTTACCTTTTTGCTCATGAGGAACAGATTGTCCACTTAAAGGAATTTTTACTAAATTTTTCTTAGCATCTTCTACTGCTTTCGCAATTGCTTCAGAAACATCTTTAGATTTTCCTAAACCGTGACCTACTACTCCGTTTTCATCTCCAACTACAACAATAGCTGAAAAACCAAAAGCTCTACCACCTTTAGTTACTTTAGTAACACGATTAACACTAACCAAACGATCTTTTAATTCAAGACCTGCTGGTTTCACTAATTCTACGTTTTTATAATTGTGATACATACCTTATTAGAATTTAAGTCCCGCTTCTCTAGCTCCTTCAGCTAACGATTTTACACGTCCATGGTATAAGTTTCCACCTCTATCAAAAGTGATAGTAGAAACACCAGCTTTAAGCGCTTTTTCAGCGATCAATTTACCAACTGCATTTGCAGTTTCGATTTTAGTACCTGTAGCAACTCCTTTATCTCTCGATGAAGCAGAAACTAGAGTAACACCGTTTACATCATCTATGATTTGCGCATAGATTTCTTTATTACTTCTAAAAACAGAAAGTCTAGGTTGAGCAGCAGTTCCGCTTACAGTCTTTCTGATTCTGAACTGTATTCTTTGTCTTCTTTCAGATTTTGTTAATGACATAACTTTATATTTTAAGCTGATTTACCTGCTTTTCTTCTTACTTCCTCACCCACAAACTTAACCCCTTTACCTTTGTATGGTTCTGGTTTACGGAAAGCTCTGATTTTAGCAGCAACCTGTCCTAATAATTGTTTGTCAAATGAAGTTAATTTCACTATCGGATTTTTACCTTTTTCTGAGATGGTTTCCACACTTACTTCAGAAACTACTTCAAGTACTATATTGTGAGAAAAACCTAAAGCTAAATCTAATTTTTGCCCTTGGTTTGATGCTCTATATCCTACTCCAACTAATTCTAATTGTTTTGTGAAACCTTCAGCTACTCCAACAATCATGTTATTGATTAATGAACGATAAAGCCCGTGTTTCGCTCGCTCATTTTTTTGATCTGTTGCACGTTCAACGATAACATTGTTATCTTCAATTTTGATCGTTACATCAGAATATTCCTGAGTAAGCTCGCCTAATTTTCCTTTTACTGTAACTACAGCGTCTTTCACTTCTACAGTTACTCCTGCTGGAATTGCAATTGGATTTTTACCTATTCTTGACATCTTATATAGTCTTTAAAATTAGTATACGTAACAAATTACTTCACCACCTACATTTAATTGTTTAGCCATTTTACCTGTCATAACTCCTTTAGAAGTTGACACGATAGCAATACCTAAACCATTTAAAATTCTAGGGATATTCGTAGAACTTGCGTACTTACGTAAACCTGGTTTACTAATTCTTTGGATATCTTTAATTACAGACTCTTTAGTATCTTTATCATACTTTAAAGCGATTTTGATAGTACCTTGTACGGTAGCATCTTCAAATTTGTAACTTAAGATATATCCTTGATCGAATAAAATCTTTGTGATTTCTTTTTTCAAGTTCGAAGCAGGAATTTCAACCACTTTGTGATTTACTCTAGCTGCGTTTCTTACTCTAGTAAGATAATCGGCAATTGGATCTGTATACATATGTATAAAATTGCGATTATGGTTTTCAGGAAGCACTCGCTTCCTGAACCTTTAATCAATTAAAATTATTTTTTGGTTTGCAAAAGTAATAACTTTTTGCGAGATTACCAAGAAGCTTTTTTAACTCCTGGTATTAAACCTTGATTTGCCATTTCACGGAATGTTACACGTGAAAGACCAAATTGACGCATATACCCTCTTGGTCTACCTGTTAATTTACAACGATTGTGTAAACGAATTGGCGAAGCGTTTTTAGGTAATTTTTGTAATGCTTCATAATCTCCGGCTTTTTTCAAAGCTTTTCTTTTTTCAGCATATTTATCTACAACAGCTTGTCTTTTAACCTCACGGGCTTTCATTGATTCTTTAGCCATAACTTAGTTCTTTTTGAAAGGTAAACCTAATTCAGTTAATAATGATTTTGCTTCTTTATCTGTTTGAGCAGAAGTAACAAAAGTAATATCCATTCCAGAAATTTTGTTTACTTTATCAATATCAATTTCAGGAAAAATGATTTGTTCTAAAACTCCTAAGTTATAATTACCTCTTCCATCAAATCCTGTAGATTTAATTCCACCAAAATCTCTTACACGAGGTAAAGATGATGTAATAAGTCTATCTAAAAACTCATACATTCTTTCACCACGTAAAGTTACTTTAGCACCAATAGGCATACCTTTTCTTAGTTTAAATGATGCCACGTCTTTCTTTGAAATTGTAGCAACTGCTTTTTGACCAGTAATTTTAGTTAACTCATCAACAGCATAATCTACTAATTTTTTGTCAGACACAGCAGCACCTACGCCACGGCTAATAACAATTTTTTCCAATTTTGGAACTTGCATTACATTTTTGTAACCAAATTCTTCTTTCAAAGCAGCAACTATTCTGCTTTTATATTCTTCCTTTAGTCTTGGTAAGTATCCCATAACTATATAACTTGATTAGATTTTTTTGAAAATCTTACTTTTGTTTCTCCATCCATTCTAAATCCTACTTTAGAAGTCTCTTTAGTTTTAGCATCAACTAATGCTAAATTAGAAATATGGATAGGAGCTTCTTTTTTCACGATTCCACCTTGTGGGCTTTTTGCACTTGGTTTCGTATGTTTTGAAACCATGTTTAATCCTTCCACAACAGCTTTGTTTTTATCGCGAATTACACGTAAAACTTTACCTTCTTGTCCTTTATGATCACCAGCATTAACACGTACTAGGTCTCCTGATTTTATTTTAATTTTCATCATTTCTTTGAGAATTAAAGCACCTCAGGTGCTAATGATACAATTTTCATGAATTGTTTTTCACGAAGTTCTCTAGCTACTGGACCAAAAACACGAGTACCTCTCATTTCACCACCAGCATTTAATAATACACAAGCGTTATCATCAAATCTAATGTATGAACCATCGGCTCTTCTCACTTCTTTTTTGGTACGTATTACAACTGCAGTTGAAACAGATCCTTTTTTAACATTACTGTTAGGAGCTGCATCTTTAATTGAAACTACAATTTTATCACCTACAGATGCGTAACGACGTTTCGTTCCACCTAGAACACGGATAGTTAAAACTTCTTTTGCTCCCGTGTTATCTGCTACTTTTAATCTTGATTCTTGTTGTACCATAATTACTTAGCTCTTTCAATGATTTCAACTAATCTCCAACATTTAGTTTTACTTAAAGGACGCGTTTCGCTAATTCTTACCGTATCACCAATATTACAGTTGTTTGTTTCGTCGTGTGCAACATATTTCTTAGTTTTTAACACGAACTTACCATACATAGGGTGTTTTACTCTTTTTGTTTCTGAAATAACAATAGATTTATCCATTTTATTACTAGTAACAACACCAACTCTTTCTTTTCTTAAATTTCTTTTTTCCATCTTTCAGCAGAATACAATTATTGTAACTCTCTTTTAGTAATTTCAGTTGCAATTCTTGCCACTGATCTTCTTAATGTTCTCATTTGAAGCGGATTCTCGATTGGAGAAATAGCATGAGCCATTTTAAGGTCGTTATACGTTTTCTTTACCTGAACAAGCTTTGCTTGTAAGTCAGCTACAGATAGATTTTTTATTTCAGATTGTTTCATAATTAATTTTTATTATGCTTCGAAATCTCTAGCAACGATAAACTTAGTTTTTACAGGAAGTTTTTGTGCTGCAAGACGCAATGCCTCTTTAGCTACTGAGATAGGCACTCCACCTACTTCAAACATAATTTTTCCTGGTTTTACAACAGCAGCCCAATATTCGACTGCCCCTTTTCCTTTACCCATACGTACCTCAAGTGGTTTCTTTGTAATAGGTTTGTCTGGAAATATTTTAATCCATAATTGACCCTCTCTTTTCATGTAACGAGTTGCAGCAATACGAGATGCTTCAATTTGACGAGACGTGATAAAAGAAGAATCCATAGATTTAATACCAAACATTCCGTTTGAAAGGATGTGCCCTCTTTGCGAGTTTCCTTTCATTCTTCCCTTTTGTACCTTACGATATTTTGTTCTTTTAGGTTGTAACATTTTGTCTTTAATTTAAAAAATTACTTTCTTTTGCGTGGAGCTGGTTTACCGCCTTTTCCTTTTGAATCAAAACCACCTCTTTCAGAAGATTTAGGACCTTTTTTGTCCATACCTACTAATGGAGATAAATCTCTTTTACCATAAACTTCACCCTTCATTATCCATACTTTGATACCCATTCTACCATAAGTAGTATGTGCTTCAGATAATGCATAATCAATGTCTGCTCTGAAAGTTGATAATGGAATTCTTCCTTCTTTGAAACCTTCAGAACGCGCCATCTCTGCACCATTTAAACGACCAGAAATAAGAACCTTAATTCCTTCTGCATTCATTCTCATTGCTGCTGCGATAGCCATTTTGATAGCTCTTCTGTAAGAAATACGACTTTCGATTTGACGAGCAATAGAGTTACCGACTAAGTAAGCGTCTAATTCTGGTCTTTTGATTTCGAAAATGTTGATTTGAATTTCCTTATCTGTAATTTTCTTAAGTTCTTCTTTTAACTTGTCTACCTCTTGTCCACCTTTTCCGATAATAATACCAGGTCTAGCAGTAGTGATAGTAACGGTTACAAGTTTTAAAGTTCTCTCGATAATTATTTTTGATACACTAGCTTTCGTTAAACGTGCATGGATATACTTTCTGATTTTATAATCTTCGGCGATTTTATCCCCGTAATCATTTCCACCATACCAGTTTGAGTCCCATCCTCTGATGATACCAAGTCTGTTTCCTATTGGATTTGTCTTTTGTCCCATACTGTTAATTAATTACTTTGTGTGTTATTGATAGCTCCTAAAACCACAGTTACGTGATTAGAACGTTTTCTAATTCTGTGTGCTCTACCTTGAGGTGCAGGACGTAATCTTTTTAACATCATACCACCATCAACTCTTATCTCTTTAATAAATAAGCCCGCGTCTTCCATACTAGATCCTTCGTTTTTAGCTGACCAATTGGCGATAGCTGATAAAACTAATTTCTCTAATTTTTTTGAAGCTTCTTTTGGACTGAATCTTAAAATATTAAGAGCATTTTCTACCTTCTGACCTCTTACTTGATCCGCAACTAAGCGCATTTTTCTTGGTGAAGAAGGGCAGTTATTTAACTTTGCAAACGCAATTTGCTTATTAGCTTCTTTTCTTGCGTCAGCTGCTTCTCTTTTACGAACTCCCATGACTTCTTATTTTTTACCTTTATTTTTCGCACCCGCGTGACCTCTAAACGATCTTGTTGGTGAGAATTCTCCTAATTTATGACCAACCATATTCTCAGTTACATAAACTGGAACAAATTGACGGCCATTGTGAACAGCGATAGTTTGTCCTACAAAATCTGGAATAATCATAGATGCTCTAGACCAAGTCTTCACAACATTTTTATTACCACCTTCTATATTCTCTTGTACTTTTTTCTCTAATTTAAAGTGTACAAATGGTCCTTTTTTTAATGAACGTGCCATATCTTATTATTTCTTTCTACGTTCTACAATATACTTGTTACTCGGGTTCACCTTAGAACGAGTTCTATAACCTTTAGCTGGTAAACCTTTTCTTGAACGTGGGTGACCTCCTGAAGAGCGTCCTTCTCCACCTCCCATAGGGTGATCAACTGGGTTCATAGCTACTGGTCTTGTTCTAGGTCTTCTTCCTAACCATCTAGTTCTACCTGCTTTTCCAGATACTACTAATTGGTGGTCAGAGTTAGATACTGCTCCAATGGTAGCCGAGCAAGTTAACAAGATTAATCTTGTTTCTCCTGATGGCATTTTGATTGTTGCATACTTTCCATCTCTAGCCATTAACTGAGCAAATGTACCTGCCGAACGTGCGATTACAGCACCTTGTCCAGGTCTTAATTCGATACAAGAAATAACTGTTCCTAATGGAATTTTACTTAAAGGTAACGCATTTCCAATTTCTGGTGAAGCATCTTCTCCTGAAACTATAGTTTGCCCAACTTGTAAACCATTCTGTGCAATAACATATGTTTTTGCTCCATCTGCATAATATAATAATGAAATGAATGCTGAACGGTTTGGATCGTATTCGATTGTTTTCACATTAGCAGGAACTCCAGCTTTTGTTCTTTTAAAATCAATTATACGATACTTTTGTTTATGACCACCACCTGTATAACGCATGGTCATTTTTCCTTGACTATTTCTACCTCCAGAGTTTTTTTTCGGTGCGATCAATGAACGCTCCGGCTTATCAGTTGTAATAGTGTCAAAGCTATTTACAACTCTAAAACGCTGACCTGGGGTAATAGGTTTTAATTTTCTAACTGACATTGTTGTATATTAGATATTAGTATAAAAATCTATCGATTCTCCTTCTTTAACTTGAACAACTGCTTTTTTATAAGCATTTGTTTTTCCACTGATTAATCCGCTTTTCGTGTATTTTACACTTCTATCAGCTCTATAGTTCATTGTTCTTACAGCAACTACAGTAATACCAAACGCTGTTTCAACAGCTTTTTTGATTTGTACTTTATTAGCTGTTTTTTCAACTATAAAACCAAAACGGTTAAAAACTTCACCATCTTTAGTTAACTTTTCAGTTACAATTGGCTTGATAATAACACTCATGATCTGAATTATTTACTTAAATTAGCTTCTATCGCTTCAATTGAACCTTCTAAAAGAACCAAACTTTTTGCATTTAAAATAGCATAAGTACTTAATTCTGAGCTAGTTACAACAGAAGTTGTTTTTAAATTACGCGACGACAAATATACATTTTTATTTGTATCACCTAATATAAATAGAGATTTTTTGTTTTCTAACCCTAAAGAACTCAATACATTAATGAATTTTTTAGTGTTTGGTGTGTCGAAAGTAAAATCTTCAACAACCAGAATATTTGATTCCAAAGCCTTCAAAGAAAAAGCAGATTTACGTGCTAATCTTTTTAAGTTTTTATTCAATTTGAATGAATAACTTCTTGGTCTTGGTCCAAAAACAGTACCCCCACCTTTAAATAAAGGAGATTTTTTGGATCCTGCACGAGCAGTACCTGTACCTTTTTGTTTTTTAATTTTACGAGTACTACCTGCCACTTCCGCTCTTTCTTTAGCTTTATGCGTTCCTTGTCTTTGGTTAGCCAAGTATTGCTTAACATCTAAATATACAGCATGTTTGTTAGGTTCTATAGCGAAAACGGTATCGTCAAGATTTACTTTACGACCTGTTTCTTTTCCGTTGATATCTAAAACTTTTACTTCCATTACTTCTGAATGATTACATAAGAGTTTTTGCACCCTGGTACACACCCTTTAATTACTAAAAGATTTTTCTCTGCAACCACTTTCAATACTTTTAAGTTTTGAACCGTTACATTATCTCCACCCATTCTTCCTGCCATTCTCATTCCTTTGAATACTCTAGAAGGATAAGATGACGCTCCAACAGATCCTGGCGCACGTAAACGGTTATGTTGACCGTGAGTGGCTTGACCTACCCCACCGAAACCATGACGTTTTACAACACCTTGAAATCCTTTACCTTTTGAAGTTCCAACTACGTCAACAAATTCACCTTCAGTGAATAAGTTTACATCAATTGAATCTCCTAACTTAAACTCCTCCTCAAAACCGTGGAATTCAACAACTTTCTTCTTAGCAGCAGTTCCCGCTTTCTTGAAGTGACCTTCTTCAGCTTTTACTGTATGCTTTTCCGTTTTGTCATCGAAACCTAATTGAAGGGCTTCATACCCGTCAACTGCATTGGTTCTGACTTGGGTCACAACGCATGGTCCAGCTTCAATAACGGTACATGGAATGTTCTTTCCATTCTCGTCAAAGATGCTAGTCATACCGATTTTTCTTCCGATTAACCCAGACATAAATACATATTATTTAATTAAACATTGATTTTCAGCACGATTGCTGAATTTTTTCAAGGGTGCAAATATATAAATATTTTATTATTCTCAAAAATAAATGTTAACTTATTTTTAAAAACAATAAAAATCTAGTATTTTTTCCTTGATGATATAAAAAAACCGAGTAGTATTTCAACTCGGTTTTTTAATTATATTGAAATAAAGTTATACTTTAATTTCTACTTCAACACCACTTGGTAATTCTAATTTCATTAACGCATCAATCGTTTTTGAAGAAGAACTATAAATATCTAGAAGTCTTTTGTATGACATTAATTCAAACTGCTCTCTAGATTTTTTGTTTACGTGTGGAGAACGTAATACTGTAAAAATTCTTTTGTGTGTTGGTAATGGAATAGGACCCGTTACTACAGCACCTGTGCTCTTTACAGTTTTTACAATCTTTTCAGCAGACTTGTCTACCAACATGTGATCGTAAGATTTCAATTTTATTCTGATTTTTTGACTCATTTTCTTAAGAATTAAGCGTTACCTTTTGCTTTTTTAATTACCGCTTCTGATATATTAGCAGGAGTTTCAGCGTAGTGTGAGAACTCCATTGTTGAAGTAGCTCTACCTGAAGACAATGTTCTTAATGTAGTTACATAACCGAACATTTCTGATAATGGCACATCTGCTTTGATAGTTTTAGCACCGTTTCTGTCACCCATGTCATTCACCTGACCTCTACGACGGTTAATATCACCTACGATATCTCCCATGTTTTCTTCTGGTGTAATCACTTCCATTTTCATGATAGGTTCTAATACGATTGCTCCAGCAGCTTTTGCTACTTCTCTATAACCCATTCTAGCTGCTAATTCGAAAGAAAGCGCATCTGAATCGACTGGGTGAAAAGATCCGTCTAACAAAGTTACTTTTAAACTATCTACTTGGTATCCTGCTAAAGGACCCGTTTTCATAGCTTCACGGAAACCTTTTTCAACAGAAGGGATATATTCTTTAGGAACGTTTCCTCCTTTAACCTCATTCACAAATTGTAATCCTACAGGAACTTTACCGTCCACTTCATCAGCAGGCTCTAATCTAAACACGATATCACCGAATTTACCACGACCTCCAGATTGTTTTTTGTACGTTTCTCTATGAGTAGCTGATTTTGTAAACGCTTCTTTATATTCTACTTGAGGCTCACCTTGGTTGACTTCAACTTTGAATTCACGTTTCATTCTATCTACAAGAATATCTAAGTGTAACTCACCCATCCCTGAAATAATAGTTTGTCCTGAAGCTTCATCCGTTCTAACTGTAAAAGTTGGATCTTCTTCAGCTAATTTTGCTAAAGCCATACCCATTTTATCTACGTCTGCTTTTGTTTTTGGCTCAATAGCGATACCAATTACTGGCGCAGGGAATTTCATAGACTCCAAAATGATTGGGTGTTTTTCATCACACAAGGTATCTCCAGTTTTGATATCTTTAAAACCAACTGCCGCTCCAATATCTCCAGCCTCAATATATTCGATTGGATTTTGTTTGTTTGCGTGCATTTGATAGATACGAGAAATTCTTTCTTTACTTCCAGAACGTGTATTTAACACATAAGAACCAGCATCTAAACGACCTGAGTAAGCACGGAAGAAAGCTAAACGACCTACGAATGGGTCAGTAGCAATTTTAAATGCTAACGCTGCAAATGGCTCTTTAACATCTGGCTTACGTAATATTTTAGTTTGATCTTCTTCTAATAATTCAGCATCATCAGGGTGAATTCCTGTAATACCTTCTTTATCCATTGGAGATGGTAAGTATTTACATACGGCATCTAACATGAATTGAACCCCTTTGTTTTTGAAAGATGAACCTGCAATCATAGGAATGATAGCCATATCCATAGTAGCAGCTCTCAACGCATTGTTGATTTCTTCTTCTGTGATAGAATCTGGATCTTCCATGTATTTATCAAGTAAATTCTCATCATAATCAGCAACTGCTTCGATAAGAATATCTCTATATTGTTTTACTTCATCAACCATATCAGCAGGAATCTCGATGATATCGAAAGTAGCGCCTTGTGTTTCATCATGCCATACAATAGCTTGATTTTTAACTAAGTCAACTACTCCTTTAAAATCTAATTCTTCACCAATAGGTAAAGTAATGGCAACTGCATTAGATTTTAACATATCTCTAACTTGTTGACATACACCTAAGAAGTTAGAACCTTGACGGTCCATTTTGTTTACGAATCCCATACGAGGCACTCTGTATTGATCTGCTAATCTCCAGTTGGTTTCAGATTGTGGCTCTACACCATCAACCGCACTAAATAAGAAAACTAAACCATCCAATACACGTAACGATCTATTTACTTCAACAGTAAAATCAACGTGTCCTGGAGTATCAATAATATTAAAGTGGTATGGCAAACTTTCTGGCAATAACTTTCCTTGTTCCGTTGGAAAATTCCATGTACAAGTAGTTGCAGCAGAAGTAATTGTAATACCTCTTTCTTGTTCCTGAGCCATCCAGTCCATTGTTGCAGCACCATCATGTACTTCACCAATTTTGTGTGATTTTCCAGTATAGAACAAAATACGTTCTGTAGTTGTAGTTTTACCCGCATCAATGTGTGCAGCAATACCAATATTTCTTGTGAATTTTAAATCTCTAGCCATTTCTGTACGAATTAAAATCTAAAGTGAGAGAATGCTTTATTAGCATCTGCCATTTTGTGAGTATCCATTCTTTTCTTAACTGCCGCACCTTCTTCTTTGGCCGCTGCTAAAATTTCTGCAGCTAATTTACCAGCCATAGATTTTTCATTTCTTCTTCTAGTGTAAAGAATTAACCATTTAATTGCCATAGATACTTTTCTATCTGGGCGAATTTGCATTGGAATTTGGAATGTAGCTCCACCCACTCTTCGTGAACGAACTTCTACGTGAGGCATAACGTTTGTTAATGCATCTTTCCAAATTTCTAATGCTGATTTCTCTGCATCTTGTTTTTTTGTCTCAACTATCTCTAAAGCATCATAAAATACTTTAAAAGCAACTGATTTTTTACCATCCCACATTAAGTTGTTTACAAAACGTGTTACCAACTGATCGTTGAATTTTGGATCTGGCAAAAGAGGTCTTTTTTTGGCCTGTCTTTTTCTCATGTCTTTTCTTTAAAAGTGTTAAATAATTACTTTTTAGCTGCTTCTTTAGGGCGTTTTGTACCGTATTTAGATCTACGTTGTGTTCTGTCTTTAACACCTGCTGTGTCTAAAGCACCACGCACAATGTGGTATCTAACTCCTGGTAAATCTTTTACCCTTCCACCTCTAACTAATACTATCGAGTGCTCTTGTAAATTATGCCCCTCTCCAGGAATGTATGCATTTACTTCGTTTCCGTTTGTTAAACGAACCCTAGCTACCTTTCTCATTGCTGAGTTTGGTTTTTTTGGAGTCGTTGTGTAAACACGAGTACATACACCTCTTCTTTGAGGACATGAATCTAAAGCCGCCGATTTACTCTTCTTAGTTATTTTGGTTCTTCCTGTTCTAACTAACTGCTGAATTGTTGGCATAATTAAATTTTAATTAAACTTTGTTTATTGTTACCTTATTTTAAGGGATGCAAAGGTAGAAATTATTTTTAATTATCCAAACTCTATATTATTTATTTTTAATTTTCTAACTTTTTGATAACCAGATGATGCCATAAACACCCTTTAGAAAAGCACCTTACCATTTAAACTGACTTTTCTTAAAATAAAATCTAAAAATAAATATTATAAAAATTACTTTATATTTGGACTATGAAATATTTGTTTTTTCTATTATTCCTTTCACCTTATATATATAGCCAGCAATTTTATTTAAAAATTGAAGGAAGCTCTTCCATTGAAAATAAAATAATTGATAGTATTGGCTACATTAAAAAACATATCGAAATAAAGAATATTCTAGAAACACAAAAAAAATTCAATGAAAACTTAGTGAAAATCGGCTATTTAGAAAACGAATTACTTCAAACCAAAAAAAATAACGACAGTAGTTTTACCTTTAGTTATAGTTTAGGAAAATTAACTCGAAATATCGAAATTAAAACCGATAGCCTATCAAATGAAGTGAAAAATATGTTAAACTTAACCACTTCTGAAATCATTTTACTTTCGAATACAGAAAATTTCATTAATGAAAAATTAAATGTTTTAGAAAAGAAAGGTTTTGCCCAATCGAAAATGCAACTAAGAAATTTTACCAAAACTAACAACCTGTTACAAGCTGATTTACTTGTTGAATTAAACAAAATCAGAAAAATTAACCAATTGGTTTTTCAAGGATACAATCAATTTCCGGAAGGCATTAAAAAAGTTTTTTTAAGAAAATACAATACTAAACCTTTTAACAAAGAGGTGATTAAAAAAATTCATTCCGATTTTAATGCTTTGCCTTTTGTTTCACAGATAAAATATCCAGAAGTTTTACTAACCAAAGATTCTACAAAAGTATATTTGTATTTAGAAAAAAGAAAAAACAATACGTTTGATGGTTTTTTAGGATTTGGAAATAAAGAAGCCACACAGAAATTACAATTTAATGGTTATGTTGATTTGAACTTATATAATAATTTAAATTCTGGAGAGCGCTTTAATTTGTATTGGAAAAATGACGGAAACAAACAAAGTACGTTTAATGTCAATTTAGATTTGGCTTATATTTTTAAGAGTCCAATGGCTTTAAAATCCAATTTAAGAATTTTTAAACAAGATACCATTTTTCAAAATAGTAGTTTTGATTTTGATTTGGGCTACATGATAGATTACAATACAAAAGTTTTTATGGGTTATAAAGATAATGTTTCAGAAGCCATTCAAAAAAATACCTCTTCTACCATTAAAGATTTAAAATCCACATTTATTACTTCCGTTTTTGAACACAAAAAAGTTAGTTTTGACGATGCAGTATTTCCAGATAAATTTACCATTTTTACAAAATTCGGGATGGGTAACCGAACAACAAGCACTGTAAAAACCAATCAGTTTTTTGCTCAAGTTCAACTACAAAAATTACTTGAACTTAACCGAAAGAATTTTATTCATATTAAAACAGACTCCTATTTTCTGCAAAGTAATGATTATTTTACTAATGAATTGTATCGATTTGGAGGCATTCAATCTATTAGAGGTTTTAACGAAAATAGCTTGCAAGGAAACGTCTTTACTGGTCTTTTTGCCGAATACCGTTATGTAGCTTCTCCAAATTTGTATTTTTACAGCATCACCGATTTCGGATATTATCAAGATAAAGCCAACAACACAAAAGACCAACTTTATGGATTGGGTTTTGGCTTTGGATTACTAAGCAATGGCGGTTTGTTTAATTTAGTGTATGCCAATGGAAATACAGGAAACCAAACCATAAAACTATCTAATTCTATCGTGCAAATTAGTTTTAAAACGTATTTTTAAAATAAATTTGAATAAACTTGCCTATATTTGCACCTATGAAAAACGACAATCAGATTTTTGGCATTAGGGCCATTATTGAAGCCATACATTCCGGCGCAGTTATAGACAAAGTATTTATTCAGAAAGAAGCTCAGGGCGACTTAATGAAAGATTTAATGAAAGCTATAAAGGCAAATAATATTAACTTTAGTTATGTACCTGTAGAAAAACTGAATCGTTTTACTTCTTTAAATCACCAAGGGGCTGTGGCGACTATTTCGCCAATTGCTTTCCACGATTTAGATACTTTAATTGAACAAACTTTAGAAAGTGGTAAAACGCCTTTGTTTATAATTTTAGACCAATTATCTGATGCGAGAAATTTTGGAGCGATTATTAGAACGGCAGAATGTGTTGGCGTTAATGGAATTATTGTTCAAAAACAAGGTTCCGCTCCTGTGAATGGCGATACGGTAAAAACAAGTGCTGGTGCCGTATTTAATATACCTATTTGTAAAGTAGACCATATTAAAGATGCTGTTTTTCATCTACAAAGTTGCGATATCAAAACCGTAGCAGCCACAGAAAAAACAGAAAACACCATTTATGATATAGATTTTAAAGTTCCTGTAGCGATTATTATGGGCAACGAAGAACGCGGTGTAAACCCTTCTGTGTTAAAAGTGGTTGATGAAAAAGCAAAATTACCAATGTACGGAACTATTGAATCTTTAAATGTTTCCGTTGCCTGTGGTGCTTTTTTATATGAAGTGGTTAGACAGCGTCTTTTGTAATTAGAAAATCATCTAATTATTTTTCATCTTCAAAAAATCATAAATCACTTTTACTGAAGATGTAAAGTATGATTCTACTTCCGTTTCTTCTATAACTTCAGGTTCAGGTTTTGGAGGATTGATAAAATTCCCGTTTTCGTCAAATTGTTTGAAGAAAGGTTTATCCGTTGGATCAAAATCAGGATGTTCCCAATCGTAAAAAATAGGCTTTTCAAATTGAGCTGTTTTCATAAAAATTGCCATCACCATTCCTGTTACAAAACCAGCAAAATGGCCTTCCCAAGACACGCCACCTTGTAACGTTTCTGCATTGGGAAACATATACCATATAATTCCACCATACACCAAAACAATAGTTAAAGACAAAGCGACTAATCGGTAATATTGGGTTAAAATTCCTTTGAAAAAGATAAAACTCACCAAACAATACACCAATCCACTGGCACCAATGTGATAGGAGTTTCTACCCAAAAGCCAAGTTCCTAATCCTGTAAATAAAATACCTAAAAACAACACTTTAAAAAACTGTTGGCGGTAAAAATACTTTAAAGCCAGCACCAAAAAGAAAATCGGAATAGAATTATTAAGTAGATGTTTGAAATTTCCGTGAATAAAAATATGCAACGGAATGCCTCGTAAACCTTTAATTGTTTTGGGTAAAATTCCGTATTGATACATTTCTGGAAAATAATGCAAATTCAAATAATACGTAAACCATAACATCATTACAAAGAGTAACGGAAATAGTAGCACGGAAAGTGAAAAATAAAAGTTTTTATCTATGGACGATTTTATCATATCAAATAAAAGTCAAAAATGAAGCCAAAGTACAAGGTATGAAAATTTGGCATATCATTTTAAAATTAAAAAAATTGGTTGAGAAGTTTGCATTGTTTAAATTTGCTTTATGACAATACCTTTAGCAGAACGAATTCGTCCGAAAACTTTATCGGAATACATTAGCCAATCGCATTTAGTTGGTAAAAGTGGCTCGTTAACCCAACAAATTGAAAAAGGAATTATTCCGAGTTTAATTTTATGGGGGCCTCCTGGAACAGGAAAAACTACCTTGGCACAAATTATGGCACAGGAAAGCAAACGTCCGTTTTACGAGTTGAGTGCTATTAATTCAGGGGTAAAAGACATTAGAGACGTAATTGAAAAAGCCAAACAAAGCGGTGGTTTATTTACGTCAAAAAATCCTATTTTATTTATTGACGAAATTCATCGTTTTAGTAAATCGCAACAAGATTCGCTTTTAGCAGCAGTAGAAAAAGGCTGGATAACTTTAATTGGCGCCACTACCGAAAATCCGAGTTTTGAAGTCATACCTGCACTTTTGTCACGATGTCAGGTATATGTATTAAATGCGTTTACAAAAGAAGATTTAGAAAACATCTTACACCGAGCCATTGCAACAGATGACTATCTAAAAACAAAAAATATTAGTTTAATTGAAACAGAAGCCTTACTAAGATTTTCAGGCGGTGATGGAAGGAAATTACTAAATATTTTCGAATTGGTAATTAATGCAACAGAAAGCAACACCATTGAAATTACAAATGAAAAAGTAATGCAATTGGTTCAAAAAAATACGGTGTTATATGACAAAACAGGCGAACAACATTATGATATTGTTTCAGCATTTATTAAGTCAATTCGTGGAAGCGATCCAAATGGAGCAGTATATTGGTTAGCCCGAATGATTGAAGGTGGTGAAGACGTAAAATTTATCGCCCGTAGAATGCTAATTTTATCCAGTGAAGATATCGGAAATGCCAATCCAACAGCATTTATTATGGCAAATAATGCCTTTCAGGCGGTGAGTACCATTGGCTATCCCGAAAGCAGAATTATTTTAAGTCAATGTGCTATTTACTTAGCCACTTCTGCAAAAAGCAACGCCAGTTACATGGCTATTGGAAAAGCGCAACAAATTGCAAAACAAACTGGAGATTTATCTGTGCCGATACATTTACGAAATGCGCCAACTAAATTAATGAAAGAATTAGGGTATTGCGAGGAATATAAATATTCGCACGATTTTGCCAATAATTTTGCTGAACAAGAATTTTTACCTGAAGAAATTTCTGAAACTACTTTCTTTGAACCAGGCGAAAACGCCAGGGAAAAAGAAATTCGTCAGTTTTTAAAAAACCGATGGAAGAATAAATATGGGTATTGATTGGGTGTTGGGTTTTAGGTGAAAGGTATAGGGTGTTAGTCGTAAGGAAATTAACCTTTTACTAAAATAGATACGCTTCAACTACTAATTTATCATTTAGATAATATTCAAAAAAACCTTTGTTTTCTGATTTCGTAAAAACCCCTTTTACGCCAAACTTATCTGCAATAAAAATAGCCGGATTTGTGGTGTTGTAAATTTGCAAAACCACTTTAAGATTTGAATCCATGATAGCAAAACCATTTGTAATTTGTACCAATTGATATTTAGCTATTGATGAAGAGACAACATCTGAAGGAATTTCAACAACTTCTTTTGCAGTAGTTACAACAGGTTTATATTTCTTTAATTCTAGACTTAACAACCCAATGGTTTCAATGTAAGCGTTTTGAATGTCTTTTTCTCTGGTTTTTACTTCTGCCGTTTCAAACAACAAATTGTTTTGACAATCTCTAATTTGAAATTTCATTTTT
This sequence comes from Flavobacteriia bacterium, assembly GCA_004293045.1. Taxonomy (GTDB): domain Bacteria; phylum Bacteroidota; class Bacteroidia; order Flavobacteriales; family Flavobacteriaceae; genus Flavobacterium. Next base: position 44,886 of record RDXY01000008.1, read on the forward strand.
GTTAAAAACAAATTACTATTATCTACTAAAACTCCTGTTAAAGCTTTACATCTGTTTTGTACAATTTCTACAGGTAATACTTCGTCTTCAAAAAATACTTGATACTGATTCGAAACCAAAATAGCTTTTAACATGTTGTTTATATTATAAGCATTTTTCTCTTTTTGAAATTCGTATTTATTTGAAATAATAATCACTTTATTTTGTTGAGCAACTAAATTTACAGAAAATAAAAACAAAACTAAAATGGAAAAATTTTTCATTATAGTATATTTTTTAATTGGGTTAAACTTTGAATTTGAATAATTTTATCATTTGAAACCATTTCATTTGCTGGATTGAAAAACACCGCTTTTATTCCGAAATCCATAGCGCCTAAAACATCTGCTTCAATACTATCCCCAATCATAATGCTTTCATATTTAGCAGCATTTGCGCTAGTTAGTGCGTGTTTGAAAATATTTTCATGCGGTTTTTTATGTCCTGCAGCTTCGGAATTTGTAATGGTAACAAAATACTTATCCAAATTACTTTTTTGTAATTTCACATCTTGAACAAATGAAAATCCGTTGGTGATAATATGTAAAACATATTTATCTTTTAGGTATTCTAACGTTTCAATTGTGCCTTCAATTAAATGATTATTTGAAGTTAGATAGTCAATAAATAAATTCGAAATGATGTTAATTTCATCTAATGTAATAGAATAATTCAACGCTTCAAAAGCGTCTTTAACCCGTCTCACACGAAGCGTTTCCTGATCAATCTCGTTTTTCTCATACAATTTCCAATACGCAACATTAATTGGATTATAAATATCCATAAATTGTTGAGAATTGATATTGAAATGGAGTTCTTGAAATATTTTTTCAAAGGCTAAAGCCGAATTTTTTTCAAAATCCCAAAGCGTATGATCTAAATCGAAAAAAATATGTTTTATAGCTTCCAAATTTATTTTCCTTTTACAATTTCGGCATTATCACAATTATAAATCCAATCTTCTACATCGTCTTCATTTGGACGAAAAGTGCCTTTTATTGTTAGATAGGTATCTGTTTTTAATTTTGGTGTAGCGCCTTTAAATTTTATGCCCATAATGGTTTCTGGCCCTGATTTTCCGCAGAAAAAACAAGAAGCAAAAACATTTTTACTTAAGGCATAATTTTTGTTATCAATTGGTACAATAAACCCACTCATCACAATTGTTTTCTTGGCTAATTTTTTTAATTTGGTGTTGATAATCGGAAAATCAACTTCCCCATACGAGGCGTGTTTTTTCTTCAAATATTTTATTTCGCCTAATAATTTCCAAGTTAGGGTGTCTGCTGCAACAACTACTTTTTTTGAAGAAGTAAACGACGTTCCTTGACTTTGATTTTGAAAACTGAATAAGAAAACACCTAGTATGAAGGCCGTTATTATTTTTACTGAATTACGCATTTGCTAACGTTTTAGATATATTTATAGTATATGCTTTTATGGCTGGAATCAAGGCTGCTAAGAATCCGATTAATAGGGTTAACCCAAATAAAAGCCCTTCTTTTTCCCAAATAATTTCCATAGGATCAAATCCTAATTTAAAATCTGACTCTGATGCTTTTGACAACAAGACTATTCCAACTCTACCTAAAATAGTTCCGAAAAAATACCCTACCATACAAAGTAAAATACTTTCCAGTAATACTACTAAAAGTAATTGATGTTTTTTAGCACCATTTACGCGCAGTAAGGCAAATTCCGCTTTTCTTTCTTTTAAGGTATTGAATAAAGCAATGAAAATTGATATTCCAGAAATTAGCATAATTCCGAATGCTAAATATTTTAAGGCATTTAATCCCACACCAAACATATCAAACAATCTGTTCATTTGATAAGTAGGTAAAGCGGCTTGCATTTTTGTATTCTGTGCGATAATATTTGGCCACATAAAAACACCCATTTTATTTTTAAATTCGATTAACACGGAAGTGATTTCCATATTTGGCTCATCAATAGTCATATCTGTTTCGTGGGTATCATGGTTACATTCTGCTGAATGAACATGCGCTTCATCTTCATGCACATGTCCTGGTTCTCCGTGAGCAGGATTTTCGGCAACTTCTTCATGATCTTCTTCGTGGTGCATTTGCCAAACCGTTGGAATATTTGATAAAATTAAATTATCAATAACTTTTCCAGTTTTAGAGGCAATTCCTACTACACTATATTCTCCGTGGTCATGAACTTCACCTTCTGCAGCACTACCGTGTGTTCCTTTAAAAGCATCTCCTAATTTTAAATTTAATTTTTCAGCGACATCAGCGCCAACTACTACTTCAAAATTATGCTCGAACACTTTACCTACAGCTATTTTAGCTTGATATTTTTCTAAATAATCAGGTGTTGTACCAACAATTTTAAATCCTACATAATTATCCCCATACGCTAACGGAATGGCTTTTTTTACATACGGATGTTGCATCCAAACTTTTACCGAATCATAACTAATATTTCCTGTTGGATCATCTACCTGATATACGGAAGACAGCACAAGTTGTAAAGGACTACCTTGAGCACCCAACACCAAATCGACTCCATCTAAATTACTTTGGTATTTTTCCTCAAACTGTTTTTCAACTAAAATTAATACGGTTATGATGGCTACCGAAGCCGTTAATAACAATATGCTCAAAATGGTATTTAATGGTTTAAACCAAATATTTTTCCATGCTAATTTTCCGATCATACCATTGTAATTTGATTGGTGAATTTGGCTTTAATACGATTGTCATGCGTAACAATAATTAAAGCGGCTTTATATTCTTTAGACAATGATTCCAATAACTCAATTACATTGTCTGCATTTTTATCATCTAAACTGGATGTGGGCTCATCAGCTAACAACACTTTAGGTTCATTAATTAATGCACGAGCTATAGAAACACGCTGTTGTTGCCCTACACTCAATTGGCTTGGTTGTTTGTGCGCTTGTTCTAAAATATCTAATTTGTTTAATAATTCTTTGGCGCGTTTGGTATGTTTTTTACCTGTAGCTAACCAACTTGCCATTTCTAAATTCTCTAAAACAGAAAGTGATGCAATAAAATGTGATTTTTGAAAAACCACACCTATGTTTTTGCCTCTAAATTTGTCAGCCTTACTTCCTTTTAGATGCGTAATTTCATTGTTATCAATAAAAATTTCACCTGATTTTGGCTTTAGCAATCCAGCTAAAATATGCAAATAGGTAGTTTTTCCTTTACCAGAATTTCCTGTAACTAAAATAGTACTTCCTGCCTGACAAAACAAATCGGGCATAATGAAATTTTGATCTTTATTATAAGAAAATGTAATATTTTTTGTACTTATCATTTGGTATTATATTATGTTGCAAGATAAGAATATTGGATAAGATTGAAAACGTATTAACAAAAATTTATCTCTATAAAATAAAAAATAGTTAGGCTTCGTACTCTTCCACTAACAATCCTTTTTCTTCGTTGTAATAAATGGCTAATGAGCCATCAATAAAATCAAAATGAATAAAATTCTCGTTTCTGTTTTCGTAATCCTTTACTGTATTTACTGATAAAAGGGGTGTTTTTATTTTATCTTTCCAAATAGTAGCTGCACTCACCTCTACTCTTTTTAACGAAAGCACTTCTTGAAATTTTTCGGATAGCATTTTTTGTTCTTCTTCAAAATTGTAGTTTAAAGCAATTGTATAACCAGTATCTTCTTCATTAATTTTGAAAAAATAAGTATTGGTTTTATCAAAAACGATTTCGATAGTATCTACAAAAACAAATTTTTCTTCCGGATTGACTAAATTAATCCAAAAATGATAAAAAATAGCCGAAATATTTTGATGTTGTTTGATCTGTGAAACCAATGCTAAATCGGAATTGGAAAATTGATAGAATTCGTTCATTGTATTAACTGAAAATTTATTTTGCAAAAGTACATTAACTATTTTAAACACCTAGGCACATAGATTTTTTTTATTTATTTTAATAAAATCAATAAAATCTGTATACCTCTTAAAAGATACCTGAATCTTTAAAACTTAAATAAGCAAATTCCGTGATAATAATATGGTCTAATACTAAAACATCTAAAGTTTGCCCTGCTAATTTTAGCTTTTTAGTTAATTGCAAATCGGACTCACTCGCCTGTAATTTACCTGAAGGATGGTTGTGACATAAGATTATTGATGTAGCATGGCATTCAAAAGCGGTTTTAAACACCATTCTATTATCCACAACAGTACCTGAGATGCCGCCTTTACTAATTTGCGATTTATGAATTACTTTATTGGAATTATTTAAATATAATACCCAAAATTCTTCGTGAGGTAATTCACCAATTAGGGGTTGCATGATTTCAAATATATTTTTACTGGAAGTGATTTTAGGTAATTCTGTAGCTTCTTCTAACCTTCTCCTTCTGCCCAATTCTAAAGCGGCTATGATACTTATAGCTTTAGCTTCGCCGATACCTTTAAATTGAATGAATTGATGAATAGAGAGTTTGCTAAGTTGATTAAGATTATAGTTTGATGCTGCTAACATTCGCTGGCACAATTGCACAGCGCTTTCATTTCTAGAGCCTGAACCTATTAAAATAGCTAATAATTCGGAATCAGATAAAGTAGATTTACCTTTTAGTTTTAGTTTTTCTCGTGGACGATCCTCTTCGGCCCAAAGATTAATTGGCGTGTACATAAAAAATTATTTTGGCGTTTATAAAAATCAAATGTAAAATTATTTTTAAGTCTTTCAAAATAAAATGATTGTAATTGCGTTAGTAATTAAATCCTCAAGCTTATGAATTACATCTTCATTATAACTTTTTTATTTAGTTTTACTTCCTGCAAAAAACAAGAAACACTTTCGGAAAAAAAATTTATAATCTCCGAAAAACAAGAAATTTCTTCTATTGAAAACCCGAATTCATTTGCCGAAAAATTATCAAATGCAGCTATCTCAATTATTGATAAAGAAGTTATATATACCCCAAATTATGTAAAATTAAAATATCCAAATGGCGATGTACCAGCAAAAAATGGGGTTTGTACAGATGTGATTATTCGAGCATACAGAAAATTAAATATCGATTTACAAAAAGAAGTGCACGAAGATATGGTGGCAAATTTCACAAAATATCCTAATTTAAAAAAATGGGGATTGAAAACTACAGATAAAAATATCGACCATAGAAGAGTCCCGAATTTAGAAGTTTTCTTTGGTAGAAAAGGAAAAACGTTATCAATTACACAAAACGCAAACGATTATAAAACGGGCGAAATGGTAACTTGGATGATCAATAATAAACTACCACATATTGGAATAATTACTCATTTAAAATCGAAAGATGGCAAACGTAATTTAATTGTGCACAATGTGGGTGGCGGACAAGTGTTAGGAGATTGTTTGTTTAGTTATACGATTGTTGGGCATTTTAGTTATGGAAAATAATTTGAAGATAAATTTATTTGAAGATTTGAAAATGTCTACTCAATTTTCAAATCTTCAAATTCTCAAATTAATGCATCAAATTTTTCACTTCATCAAAATTCAATCCTCCATAATTACCAGAACTCATTAAAAGTAAAGCGGAATTATTAAAATCTTGAGCAAATAAATAATTTTTAAATTCTGTTGGATTGGTATAAATAATTAGATCTTTTCTGTTAAATGCTTTTGCAATTTGGTCTTGCGACACTTCATCTAATTGTTTAATTTTTACCGCATCTGGTGAATAAAAAACTACGGCAACATCTGCAGCGTCTAAGGCACTTTCGTACTCTTTTAAAAACTCTGCATTTAAACTGCTATAAGTGTGTAATTCTAAACAAGCAATTAGTTTTCTGTCAGGATATTGATTTTTTACAGCTTTTGTAGTGGCTGAAACTTTACTTGGTGAATGGGCAAAATCTTTGTAAGCTACTTTATTACTGCTTTCTGCAATTTTCTCTAATCGTTTGCTTGCACCTTTAAAAGTAGCTATGGCTTCATAAAAATCAACCTCATCTACACCCATGCATTGGCAAATCCATTTGGCACCTGCTAAATTATTCAAATTGTGCGCTCCAAAAACTTCAATTGGCATTGGACCTTCGGGCGTATCTAACAAAGTTGTTCCATTTTCAACCGTATAACTTGGTGTTTGATACGCCATTTTACGAATTGGGTTTGTGGTTTCTTCAGCTACTTGTTTTACGGTTGTGTCTTCTTCATTATACACTAAAATACCGCCATTTGTAATTTGCGAAGTGAAAATACTAAATTGTTCTACATAATTTTGAAACGTAGGAAATACGTTAATATGATCCCAAGCAATCCCTGAAAGCAAGGCAATATTTGGTTGATACAAATGAAATTTTGGCCGTCTATCCATTGGAGAAGATAAATATTCATCCCCTTCTAAAACTATAAAATCATTCGTTTCTGTAAGATGCACCATCGTATCAAAACCTTCTAATTGGGCGCCAACCATATAATCCACTTCAATATTATGATAATGCATTACGTGTAAAATCATAGACGTAATCGTTGTTTTTCCATGAGAACCACCAATTACAACTCGAGTTTTGTTTTTAGATTGTTCGAACAAAAATTCAGGATACGAATAAATTTTCAATCCTAATTCTTGCGCTTTTAACAATTCTGGATTATCTTCTTTTGCGTGCATTCCTAAAATAACTGCTTCAATATCGGAAGTGATTTTTTCTGGAAACCAACCCATTTCAATTGGCAATAATCCTTTTTTCTCTAAACGGGATTTAGATGGTTCAAAAATAGCATCATCGCTACCAGTAATTTGATAGCCTTTATTATGTAATGCTAATGCTAAATTGTGCATGGCAGCTCCGCCAATGGCTATGAAATGTGTACGCATTTTGTATGGTTAATGGTGAAAGGAATTGGGTGAAAGGTAACGTTTACCATTTACCCAAAACCCTTTACCTAATTACTTTTTAATGTTTTGTGCTTTTTCTTTGTCTTTTAATTTATACATGTATAAATCGTATAATTTCGCATATGTTATGGCTGATTTACCTAATTGATGTGCTTTTATTAAATTTACTTCTGCAGCTTTATATCTTTTGTAATACACATCTATATAACCTTTTGCTAAATAACCCTCTACTTTTGAAATTGCCATAAGTTCATCAGCGTATTTAGCTGCTTTGGTTTCACTACCACCAATAATGCCAGGTAATTCAATGTATAAAACTACTAATGCCCAACGCGATTCAAGATGTTTTTTATCTAAATTAGCCGCGGTTAAAAAAGCCGTTTCTATATCACTTATCATACCCAACGCCTTAAATTTATTTACCGATTTGGCTTTCATTCCTAAGGCACCGCCATATTTAAACCAATACGTAGCGCTATTTGGATTTTGTTGTTTTAATTTCTTGTAATATGTAATGGCTACATCCCATTTTTTTGAGTTACCTGCAATATCACCTAAATATTCTATAGTTTTTAAATGATTGGGAACGGTTTTCAAATAACTTTCAAATAAACCTTTGGCTTCTTCAAACTTTTTTTCTTTATATAGCTTTTCTGCTTTCTCAAATAAAGTTTGAGAAAAGATGCATTGAGAAAAAAGGAATAAAAAGAAAAAGTATTTTTTCATGGATTAAAAATATTTTCAAAAATAAGAAAACAATTCGTTTTTTTCAATAAAAAAGAAGTACTAAATACGCGTTCTACTTATTTAAACGGATGACGCTGCTGCCACAAGGTTTCAGGTTCTAAATTTCTAAATATTTTTCCTAAAAATGTATTGACTAATTTATTACTATGGTAGATGAATCCCGACATCATTACCGGTGTTGCTCCAATAGAACTTTTAATTTCTAAAGCGGTTCTTCCGAAAATAATTTTATTGAATTGATGGGCAATTCCAAATTCAGTCATGTTGTATAACATGTTTAAATACAACATTTTATCTTTTTGAACTTGATCATCGTATCCTAAAAAATAAGTTTCTAAAACAGCATCGTTTACTAAAACAGAATGGAATCCTACTAATTTTTCTTCTAAAAAATAACCGAATATTTTAAAACTAGCTCCACATTGTTTTTTAAATGTGGAGAAATGATTTTCTGCTAAGAAAAAAGTATTAAAAGGTGCATTTTTAGCTACATAATGGTACAATTCATTGATTTTATTTTCATGAAAAACAACTGCTTCTACATCTAATTCTTTAACTAAAATTCCTTCGAATTTTTTATGGGCTCGTTTATATTGATCTCGATATTTTTTTGAAAAGGCGTTATAATAGTCTTCATTTGATTTCCAATTCGGTGGTATTTCGAAAATCATATTGGGTTGGGTTTTGAATTCGTACACTTTTTCGAAAGCGTATTTTTTAAATTCAAGAGCACAATTCGGATAAAAATCTTTAAAAGAAACCAAATGAATATTTATTCCTTTTTGTTTGAAATACGCTTCCAATTGTTTTGAACTTTGTCTCAAAATAAAACTAATTTCTTGAAAACTAATTTCTATATTGAAAGCAAAAGCATTTTGACCGGTAATCATGTTATTCCCAATAAAGAGTGTATGGGAAGCAAAATTTAGAAAAATAAAATTTCGAATAAATTTTTTAAAATAGTTGTCTCTTTCGCCAAACGATTCTAACTTATTTAGATCTAAATATTGGGCTAACGAAACGCCAATAAGTTCTGAATTTTCATAAAAACCAATGTAAAAACATTGCATGTTAGTTGGCGCCGAACGTTCTAAAACTTCTAAATAGGGAAGTTGTAAAAAATGATTGGCAACCGCAACTGCATTCCAATTTTCTGGAACGTCTTTTATGGAATCGAATATTTTTATTGTAATTTTTTTCAAGGCATAAAAAAGTCCCACAAATGTAGGACTTCTATTTTATAAATAAATGTTAATTATTTCCATCCGCAAATAATTGCACCCATAATAGTTAATGAAACCATACAATAACCTGAAGTAACGACTATATATTTCCAAGATTTTTGTTCAAACAAACTATTGATTGCTGTAATGGGTAAAACAAAAAATAATCCTGTAAAAAAACCATGTAGTGCTCCGTGTTGAAAACTCCTAAATGCATTTCCGTAGTCTGCGATAAACGCAGCATAAGATGGTAAGGCTTTAGCTACATTATCAGGTCCACCAATCATTCCTAAAGCTCCAATTTGATGAATTACAATTGATGATAATGTTAAGGAAATTAGAAAAGATAAAAGATGGTTAATCCGAAGACTTTAAGCAGATTACTTTGTCGTGCTTTCTCTTCAGTCATTCCTGTTTCGTTCATCCAAATTGTACCAAATACTTTTGGATTGTACCAGATAAAACCAACAACTAATGATACAAAAGTTGCCGCTAAAATTGCATAAAAATTAAAAGGCATAATGAAATATTTAATTGGTTAATGATTCAAATATACTATTTTTTTAAAAAAATTAATGATTTGCTTCTGTTCGATATCTACAACAGCCATGAATTTTTTCATACTGTTCGTAAGTAGCTTTGATATCTTTTGTGTCATGACCTGCTTTTGCAATAGCTTTTTCTACATCTAAAACGGTGCACTTTGTTTCATCAATAATTAAATGCAAATCCTGATGATCAGCATGCCAAGTTGCACTTTTAACTCCTTTTACAGAATAAGCCGCTTTTTCAATACGTTTTTTACACATATCGCAATTTCCATTGACCTCTACTTCTACTTTTTTGTTTTTATTTAGTTGCTCTTGTGCGTTTGCATTCAGACCTAAAAAGGCCATAAATACTACTAATACTATTTTTTTCATAATTTTTGTTTTAATGATTTATATGATTTTGTTCTTTTTTATCTTTTATTTTAAAGCGTACTCCTGCATAATACATCGTACCAAAAACAGGGCCATAAATCATGGTGCTATCAAAATACGGACTATTAGGATTTTCTGAAGCAATTATAGCGTTTGTCTGTTTAAAATTTCCTAAATTTTCTGTTCCAAAATACATTTCAAACGTACTAGAAAATGTTCGCGTTACTTGTGCATTTACTAGCTGATAATTTGGCGTATACTCCGATAATTGATACTGAGCTGGATTTGCTAGTGTACTTGGCAATCGCTGCTGACCAATCCAATTATAAGTAGCATCAAATTTCCATTGCTGTCCTTTATCTAAAATATGCGTTTCATAAGCGATGTTAGCAAAGAAACGATTTTTTGCTTGTAATGGTTTATCTAATAATCCAGAAGCATAATCAGTTTTCACATTTAAATATTTATAAGCCGTTCTTAGATTTAAATGCGTCATTAAGTTAATATTCCATTCTATTTGAAATGATTCTGCAAAACTTTTCCCTTTTAAGTTAGAGAAAGTTACTTGTCTTGCATTTTCTAAATCTACCACAATTTGATTGCTGAAATCCGTTTTATAATAATCCACAACCAGTTCATTTTCTTTTCCAAAAAGATAGAATTTCTGTATAAAACTTGCGCCATAATTCCATGCTATTTCTGGATTTAAACCATATAATTTTCCGTTATCATTTTTAATTATTACATCTCTAGAACTAGCCAAAACATTTATGTTTTCAGCGAAAATATTGGAGGCTCTTTTTCCTCTTCCGGCAGAAAAACGGAACGTAGTTTTTTCAAACGGTTGATATTTAACATGAGCCCTAGGAGTAAAAAACAAGCCCAATCTGTTATGATTGTCCGCTCTGGCACCTAAAACAAAACTGAAATTATTTAAATTATCGAAAGAATATTCAAAAAACGAACCAATTGAAGTATCCATTCTGTCATATTCTGCCATAAAATTGGCTTCTAAATGTTCTTGAAATTTATCAAAATTAAAATTAATACCCGTAATGAATTTATGTTTTGTATTATTAATAATCGAATTAAAAATAAGGTTTGAAAAATAATTTTTATGATGAATATGATGGATTTTGTCTCCAAATTCCGAATGCATTTTATTGTACTGAAAGGCTTGTTGAAATCCAATACTTTGAAAAGGCATGTCAGGATATACATAGCCTATTTTGTTGGAAATTTCTATTTTATCTGTATTGACCTGACTGGTCCATAAATTTGGATTCATTGTAATTTGGTGGGAATTATCATTGATAGTTCCTCCTGTTTTTTCGTCAGAAAAATATTTTATATTTAAGAATGATACAATTCCTTTTTCTGCATTATTATATTGCCAACGATTTAATATGTTAACTTGTTTTCCTAACGGATTGTCTAAAAATCCATCATGATTCATATCATTTTTACTAGTTCTAGTATTGCCGTGTACTAAAACCAATGAACTCAATTTATCTGAATATTTAGTAGCAAAATGGGTATTCAGTTCATATCTACCATCATTTGAAGCATAAACATTAGCAAAAAACGGGTCTTCTTTTTGGGGTTTAATTAACTCATAATTTATTTGGCCCGAAATACTTTCGTAGCCATTGACCACACTCCCAGCCCCTTTTGTAATTTGAATACTTTCTGCCCAAGTTCCTGGAATAAAATTTAAACCAGTTGCTTGTAAGGCACCTCTAATGGCTGGAATATTCTCTTCACTCATTAAAATATAAGGACTGGTTAATCCTAACATTTTAATCTGTTTATTTCCTGTAACGGCATCGGAAAAATTTACATCAATAGACGGATTGGTTTCAAAACTTTCGGATAAATTACAACAAGCCGCTTTTTGAAGTTCGCCTTGTGATAAATGTTGCGTGTTGGTAACTGCTTTTTGTTTTCTCCCTAACGTATTTTGCTTCTTTACAATAGTTACAGTTGCAATATTACTTTCTGTAGCTGTTTTTTCTAATTGAATTGTAAAATTAGATTTAACACTTTGTTGCATTTCAAGTGTCTGAAAACCCTCTTTTTCTAGAATCAATGTTAGATTTTGATTGCCTTGAATTAAAGTAAACGAGCCGTTTTCATCAGCATACAAAATGGTATTTAATTCTGAAATTGTGATTTTTACATTTGAGATAGGATGGTTCTCCTTATCGATAATTTTTCCTTTTACGCTACTTTGAGCTAAAGAAAATAATGGCAGTAATACCAAAAATAAAAGTTTATACATAATTTAATTAATAAAGTTTATAATTTAAAAAAAACTAAAAACGATATTAATTATGCATAAAAAATAAATTGAGAATAGAGTTTATAAAAGGGCGGTGCATTAGAATTACAATAGTAATCTACATTTTTTTTATTTGCATCAAAGCAAGCTGCATTACCAAAAAATTCTAGCGTTTCATTTATAAAACTTACAGCAAAAAAATCAAAATGAAAATCTTTTAATATAGAATAATCAATTTTATTTTTGGTACTAATTTCCTCATTAGAACAACAACCATCATGTTTATTATCTTCAGCATCTGATGGACAGCAAGATGCTTCCGTTGTAGAATCAATTAATTTATTATTCTGATATACCAAAGACACGTAAGCAATTTGGTCATGGCAAAAATGCAAAACCAAACTAGCACTACTATTTACTAATAAAATAAATAATGCTAAATAAATACTTATATGTTTTTTTAAATTCATCACTGCAAATTTATAATATTATTTTACAACCTATTGTTTATTAACACTTTTTTGATAAAAAAAAGCAGGAACAAATAAAATTAAAAATAAAGGTTGAATTAGAAACCTTCTCACATAGAATAGAAATAAATAGTCTGGGGTTGTTGAAAAATATAATAAACTAAAAAAAAGTATTATTAAAACGACAAAGAAAATAGACAATAAAAAAGAAGTTAATTTTACTATAGAAACATCTTTAAATAAAAAATATACTGTTAGAACTGTAAGCATACTGTTCATGAAATACCTACATAATAGTCCTAAAAATAATTTAATTGTATTGAAATCTGGCACCCTTTTATTTAGTGTATCGCCATGAAAAAAATCCAGAAAAGGATCATAAAACAAATCTTTTTCGAACATTCTTATTAGCAGCAAGGCAGTTACCAAAACACCAATAATTACTATATCTAAGAAGCGTTTATTTTTTTTCTTTTGCATACGCTGAAAATTTAAGTACCCAAACAACCCACAACACGAAAACTACACCATAAATAATTAATGGAAACAAAATATCGTGTAAAAAAGTACCATATTCTGGATAATTATATAGTCCCACAGTTAGTAAAGCAATTCTAAAAATATTCAATATAAAAATCAATAGTGCACCAAAAAATATAAATGAAAAAGTAGGAATATATCTATTTGAAAAGGCAAAAATAAACGATATAAAGAGTATAATTACACTAATTGAATTACAACCTTCAACTATCCTGGCAATATATTTGGAATTGTATATGATTTTATAAGAAGGTTCAAATTCATGCTTTATTATCTCGCAATTTGCATCAAAAAAAATAAGACTATTTTTTGTTTGTTCCGCTACAAAATGTGTGATGCCATCCACTTCATTTTTTTGTGTGTGGTATTGATCTAAATAAAACGAGTATAGTATCGTAACGATAAAATAACTTAATAGAAATTTCGTTAGAAAAATAAAAAATACTTGGTGTTGCTGAAATATGTTTTTCAAAATTTTAATTTTAACAAAAATATAATTTTTACTTTCTTATTTATATATAAATTTACAAAAAAATTAAAAAATGGAATTTGAATCTATAAAACCGTTAGTAAAAAATATCATAAATAGTAATGATAGTAAAGATGAAAAGCTTACTTGCATTTGTCAATTATTACAAGATTCCATTTCATATTACAATTGGGTTGGTTTTTACTTTGCAAATCAAGAAACCAAAACATTACATCTTGGTCCTTATGTTGGGGCCGAAACAGATCACACAATTATACCATTTGGAAAAGGAATTTGCGGTCAAGTAGCAGAAAGTAATGCCAACTTTGTGGTTCCTGACGTTACTGCTCAGGATAATTATATTGCTTGTAGCTTTACCGTAAAATCTGAAATTGTGGTGCCTTTATTTGTAAACGGAATAAATATTGGACAAATTGATATCGACAGTCATGTTATCGATCCATTTACAGAAGCAGATGAACATTTTTTAGAATTTGTAAACGAACAAGTCGCTTCACTTTTTTAAATTTTTCTATATAAAATAAGAAATCCATTACTTAAATTTAAGTAACAGATTTTTTTATTCAATTTCTGTATTGAAAATCAAATTATTCTACTTAATTTTGTTTATTCTTTTTTAATTAAAATTAAACAAAATAATGCCAATTGCTCAAAAAACAGAATTAGACGACAGTGCCATAGATAGAATTATCGAAATGGCTTGGGAAGACAGAACGCCTTTTGATGCTATAAAATTTCAATTTGGCTTAGCTGAAGCGGATGTAAAAGCATTAATGAAAAAAGAATTAAAATTCTCAAGTTACAAACTTTGGCGACAACGCGTGGAAAATTGCAAAACCAAGCATGCCGCAAAACGTGTTGAAGGCATAGATCGATTCAAATGCAAATTACAAAGAGCCATTTCTAATAATAAAATATCTAAAAGATAAAAGCAAAAATGGAAAACAAAAAGCCAGACAATATTGTTTTTTCTGATGACAAAGGATACAATGCCAGTTTTTTACCCTACGCAACAAGTGTAGGCGCGCCAATCATTAAAGTTGACGATGTGGCCGCTTGGAAAGGAAGAGGGGTTAGAAATGTAAATAAAGAGTTTGAAAATAAATTTAATGAACTAAAATTAGAATATCAAAAACTAATTGAAGAATTTGAATGGAACGAAATTATTTACAATTCAAAATTTTCATTTGAACCTGTAATTGGAGAAATTTATCATTTATATGTAGGCAATGAAGGCAATCACTTTTTATCGTTAATTCCACCTTACGAATGGAACAAAGAACATATAGGAACTTTTAAACTAAATAGTGATAAAAAATGGGTGAAACAACTTTAAAAAAAGTTACCTATGACGAAATTATGAACATGGAAAAACAAGCACGTGTTCATTTCGCTAATAGCTTAGGTGGTTTTAAAAGTGTTGGCTTAATTGGAACACAAAATAATAAAAATCAAACCAACTTAGCTATCGTTGATTCTATTTTACATATTGGAAGCAATCCGCCTTTATTTGGAATGGTATTTCGTCCGGGAGTTGTAGAACGTCATACTCTTGAAAATATTTTACAAACAGGTTTTTATACTATTAATCACATCAATGAAAAAATTTACAAACAAGCCCATCAAACCTCAGCTAGGTATGATAGAAATTGTTCAGAATTTGATGTAACCGGATTGACACCTGAATATAAAAATAACTTTTTAGCGCCATTTGTAAAAGAAAGTAAAGTAAAATTAGCAATGGAATTTAAAGAAAGAATAACACTTTCAATCAATAATACCGTATTAGTTATTGGTGAAGTGAAAGAGGTTTATTTCCCAGAAAACTGTATACAAAAAGATGGCTTTCTTGATATTGAAAAAGCAGAATCCATAACCTGTTCTGGATTAGACAGTTATCACAAAACTACTCAGATTTCAAGATTGAGTTATGCCAAACCTGACAAAATAATTACTTCACTAATTTAGTTTTGACAAAAAAAGCGATCAATATTGTATGGTTCAAACGTGACTTCCGTTTGGTTGACAACGAAGCGCTTTTTTATGCAAGCAAATCCGACTTGCCCTTGTTATTGATTTGCTTTTTCGAACCATCAGTAATGAACTATGACGATTCTGATGTCCGGCATTGGCGATTTGTTTACGAATCCATTCAAGATTTGAATAAAAAACTAGCGCCTTTCAATTCTAAAATGTATTTTTTTCATGATGAAGTTAAGAATGTTTTCTCAGAATTAATTCAAATTTTTGAAATAAAATCCGTTTTCTCCCATCAAGAAATTGGAAACAAACGGACCTACGACCGCGATTTGGAAATGAAAACTTTTTTCACTTCCAATGATATAGCCTGGAAAGAATATCAATTGCATGGGGTCATTCGCAAATTAAAATCAAGACAAAATTGGGAACAAAGTTGGGAACAAGTCATGCGGGATACGCCTAAACTAATTAAAGAATCCGATTTAAAAACGATAGAATTAGACACAGATTTTTATACCAAAATAAAAGGTTCACATTTATCTGTAGAGATTACAACTCCTAATTCTAACTTTCAACGTGGCGGCGAATACTGGGCCTGGAGGTATTTGGATAGTTTTGTCAAAGAACGCTATGTCAATTACAGCAAACACATTTCCAAGCCGGCTTTAAGTAGAAAAGGATGCAGTCGATTGTCGCCGTATTTAACGTATGGAAATATCAGTATGCGGATGATTTATCAATACACCAATCAGCATTACGAAGCTTCCAAAAACAAACGCGCCATTCTCAATTTCGTATCGCGTTTGCATTGGCATTGCCATTTTATGCAAAAATTTGAGGATGAATGCGAAATGGAATTTGAAAATGCCAATCGAGCCTATGATACTTTGATAAAACCCAAAAACGAAACCTACATCAAAGCTTGGCAAGAAGGAAAAACAGGTGTACCAATAGTCGATGCTTGCATGCGATGTTTAGTTGCTACGGGTTATATCAACTTTAGAATGCGAGCTATGGTAGTATCATTTTTTACTTTTAATTTATGGCAAGATTGGCGCGAATTGCATTTCTTGGCAAGGCAGTTTTTAGATTACGAACCGGGGATTCATTATCCGCAAATTCAAATGCAATCGGGTACCACAGGAATTAATACGATCCGAATTTATAATCCCATTAAAAATTCTGAAGAACATGATGCAGACGGAATATTCATCAAACAATGGCTGCCCGAATTAAAAGAAGTGCCACTACATTTGCTTCACAAACCTTGGAAAATGAACGAAATGGAACAGCAGTTTTATAATTGTAGTATTGGTAACGATTATCCTGCACCTATTGTAAACATAGAAGAAACTCGAAAATACGCCAGCGATATCGTTTGGAGCTTTCGAAAAAAAGACGAAGTGAAAATAGAAGGCAAACGAATTTTACAAAAACACGTGAGTAATCCCAATAAACCTAAAAATGCGAGGAGTAAAAAAACAAAACCTACCAACTAAATTGTGTCTTGTTTGCCAAAAACCATTTACTTGGCGAAAAAAATGGGAAAAAGTGTGGGAAGAAGTCAAATACTGTAGCGATAAATGCAGAAAAGAAAGATTGAAAAATGGAATGATTTAAAGGTTAAAAATTGCAACTCTTTAAATTTTTAAATCCTTTAATCTTAAAATAAAAAAAATAAAATGTCAAAAACCCTTCGATTAATTCTAGGAGATCAATTAAATAGCCAGCATTCTTGGTTCAAAACGGTTGATGATTCGGTGACTTATGTGATGATGGAGATTCGCACAGAAACCGATTATGCCCAACATCATATTCAAAAAGTGGTGGGTTTTTTCTCGGCCATGCAAGAATTTGCCACCGAATTACAATTGCAGCAACATCAAATAATATATTTTTATTTGAACGATACTAGCAATCTACATTCTTTTGAAAAAAATATCCACTATTTAATCGAAAAAGAAGCATTCACCCATTTTGAATACCAATTTCCAGACGAATACCGACTAGACGAACAGCTGAAACAGTTATGTCAATCGCTTTCCATTACTACTTCGGTTTGCGATTCGGAACATTTTATGAGTTCAAGAGACGAATTAGGAGATTTTTTTCAAGGTAAAAAAACCTTTTTAATGGAAAGCTTTTATCATATGATGCGAAAAAAGCACCATGTTTTAATGGAAGGCGACAAGCCTTTAACCGGAAAATGGAATTACGATGGCGAAAATCGAAAAAAATTACCCAAAGACCACAAACCCACTTCGCCATTGGTTTTCCAAAATGATGTGACAAAAATTGTTTCTGAGATTCAAAAAACAGATATCAAAACCATCGGAAATATTGATGCTGAAAATTTTGTTTGGCCTGTCAATAGAAAACAATCGCTAGCCTTACTCGATTTTTTTGTAAGAGAATGTTTGGCCCTTTTTGGGAGTTACCAAGACGCGATGACACCTAACGAATGGTCTTTGTATCACGCCCGACTTTCGTTTTCTATGAATGTGAAAATGATTTCGCCTTTAGAGGTAATTAACCGAGCCATATTGGAATGGGAAAAGAATCCCGATACAATTGCATACCATCAATTGGAAGGATTTGTACGCCAAATTATTGGCTGGCGCGAATACATGCGCGGAATTTACTGGAACAAAATGCCGGAATATGCCACAATGAATTATTTCAATAACCAAAACCAACTACCAGAATGGTTTTGGACAGGCAAAACCAAAATGAATTGCTTGAAAGACGCCATCAACCAATCTTTAAATTATGCCTACGCACATCACATACAACGTTTAATGGTGACGGGTAATTTTGCACTTTTAGCCGGAATTCATCCAGACGAAGTAGATGCCTGGTATTTAGGAATCTATATCGATGCGATTGAATGGGTAGAAATTACCAATACTCGCGGCATGAGTCAATTTGCTGATGGCGGTATAGTAGGCACAAAACCCTACGTGAGTTCGGCAGCTTACATCGATAAAATGAGTCATTATTGCGGCAGTTGCTTTTACAAAAAAGCAGTGAAAACAGGTGATAAAGCTTGTCCATTCAATAGTTTGTATTGGAATTTTTATGATAAAAATGAAGACAAATTAGGCAAAAATCCCCGAATCGGTATGATGTATAATGTGTGGCGCAAAATGAAACCGGAAGACAAAGTAGCTTTATTAGAACAAGCCGATTATTATTTGAAAAATATCCATAATTTATGATAAAGAATGCACTAGTTTGGTTTAAAACCGACTTACGAATTGAAGACAACGAAACACTTATAAAAGCGATTGCGCAAAGTGAGACGATAATCCCTGTATATTGTTTTGAAGCATCCCATTTTGAAACCACTTCTTTTGGATTTAAAAAAACAGGGCCTTTTAGAGCGCAATTTCTATTGGAATCCCTTCAGGATTTGGATGCTAAATTAAGAACTTTAGGTTCTGGTTTGCGCATTGTGATGGGCAAACCAGAAATTGAAATTCCTAAATTGGTGCAAGAATACAAAGCGCAAAAAGTATTTGCCAAACGAGAAGTAGCCTTTGAAGAAATTCAGACCGAAAAAAAAGTTCGAACGGAACTATTCAAATTGCGATGTGAATTAGAAACGTTCAGTACTAGTACTTTATATCATGCCGAAGACTTGCCTTTTTCTATCAAAGACATTCCGGATGTGTTTACCAATTTTAGAAAAAAAACAGAAAAGGATTCCGAGATAAGACAGCCATTTGATGCACCAACCCAAATCAATTCACCTGAAATTCTACCTTTGAAATTACCCACTT
>RDXY01000028.1 GCA_004293045.1 Flavobacteriia bacterium
GTGCAAGAACCACCGTTAATCCGTTTGCAGTACAAGAAATTGCAGAGGCATTAAAAAACACAGATAAAATTGTATTGTTAAAAAATCCAGTAAATCCAGATTTGTCTTTATGGATTGGCGGATTAGAACGCTTGTATCAAGCTGGTATAAAAAACCTAGGAGTCATTCATAGAGGATTTTCTACCTATGAAAAAACGAAATATAGAAACAATCCAGAATGGCAAATAGCAATTGATTTACAAAATAGATTTCCGAATTTGCCATTAATTTGTGATCCCTCACATATTACCGGTAAACGCGATATGATTCAAGAAGTAGCGCAACAAGCTTTAGATTTAAATTATGACGGCTTAATTATTGAGACACATATTGATCCAGATAATGCCTGGAGCGATGCAGCTCAGCAAGTTACACCAACAGTTTTGAAACAAATCTTCATCGACTTGAAGATGAGAAAAGAAACCGATGAAAATGCAGAATGGAATAAAGAAATGGCTTTGCAACGCGCTTATATTGATGAATTAGACACGAAACTAATTGAGATTTTAGGAAAACGAATGAAGTTAGCAGAAAAAATCGGACAACTTAAAAAAGAGAAAAACGTTGCTATTTTGCAAAATAAACGCTGGAATGAAATTTTGGGAAGAATGATTTTAGATGGTGAAAATAAAGGATTAAACGAAGAATTTGTTTTGAAAATTTACAAAGCAATACATCAAGAAAGTATTGCGCACCAAGAAAAAATAATGAATAAAATTTAAATAAATTATCAATTTTATATTTTGAATAATAAAGAGTAAATTTGTAATTCATCGTTTACAATTAAAAATGACAGGAACCGTTTATAAATCTACCGGAAGTTGGTATTACGTAAAATCTGATGATAACCAATTTTATAATTGTCGTATCAAAGGTAAATTCCGTATGAAAGGTATTAAAAGTACCAACCCTATTGCGGTAGGCGATGTGGTAGACTTTGATTTAGATGAAACTGTTGATGAAGTAAACGGCATTATAACTACTATTCACGATAGAAAAAATTATATCGTACGTAAATCGGTAAATTTATCTAAGCAAACACATATTATTGCTTCTAATATTGATATTGGTTTTCTAATTGTAACTATAAATAACCCTATAACTACAACTAGTTTTATTGATAGATTTTTGGTTACTGCTAAGGCGTATGGCATTGAAGCGATATTAATTTTCAATAAAATTGACACCTTTGACGAGGCTACTTTAAACGAACAATTGTATTTACAACATATTTACACTGAAATTGGGTATACATGTTTGCGCGTTTCCGCCACCGATAATAAAGGTGTGGCAGAATTAATGGAGATCATGAAAGGAAAGGTAGCTATGTTTTCTGGACATTCTGGTGTGGGGAAATCTACTTTAGTAAATGCAATTGAACCTACATTAAAATTAAAAACTAAAGAAATTTCTAATTCTCACGCCCAGGGGCAGCATACTACAACTTTTGCTGAGATGTTTGATTTGTCAAATAATATTAGAATTATTGACACACCTGGAATTAGAGGTTTTGGAATGGTAGATATGGAAAAACAAGAAGTTTCAGATTACTTTCCAGAACTTTTTGCATTAAAAGAAGCCTGTAAATTCAACAACTGCTTGCATAAAGAAGAGCCACATTGTGCGGTAAAAAAAGCACTCGATGAAGATAAAATTACTTGGAGTAGGTACCAAAGTTATTTGAAAATTTTAGAAGGCGACGAAGAACAATACCGAAATGACATTTACGGAGAAGACCGAATTGCCAGCGATGAAACGAGAAAATAATTCACAATTTACAATTCATAACTTACCATTATTTTGAAAGTAGTTATTCAAAGAGTTTCCGAAGCTTCGGTTACTATTGATTCACAAAAAGTGGCTCAAATACATCAAGGACTTTTAATCTTAGTAGGTATTGAATCAGAAGACAATTTGGAAGACATTACTTGGCTGGTTTCTAAAATTGTATATCTTCGTATTTTCGCAGATGCAAATCAGGTAATGAATCTTTCGGTTAAAGATATTGATGGCGAAATTATTTTGGTGAGTCAATTCACGCTTCACGCGTTAACCAAAAAAGGAAACAGACCAAGTTATATAAAGGCGGCAAAACCAGATATGGCTATTCCTATGTATGAGAAATTCATACAACTTTTAGAATTGGAATTAGGAAAAAAAATCCAAACAGGACAATTTGGTGCTGATATGAAAGTAGCGTTAGTGAATGACGGACCCGTAACTATTATTATGGATTCAAAAAACAAAGAGTAATATGAAAAATTTCAATCTAAAAAGATTCATCATCGAGATGCTAATTTATGCCATAATTTTTGGTGTAATTATGTATTTTGCAGAATATAAAGATGTTCAAAAATCTATAACAGCTGGGATATTTTATGGTCTTTCTATGTCGATTTTTAATTCATTTATTTTACCAAAATTACAAAAAAAGAAATAAGATGAACTTACAAAATGCACAATTAGAAGTTGATAATTGGATTAAAAACCATGGTGTTCGCTATTTTAACGAATTAACCAACATGGCGCAGCTTACCGAAGAAGTAGGTGAAGTAGCTCGAATTATTGCCAGAAGATATGGCGAGCAATCCGAAAAAGAATCCGATAAAAATAAAGATTTAGGTGAAGAATTAGCTGATGTAGTGTTTGTTGTTTTATGTTTAGCCAATCAAACCGGAATTAATTTGCAAGACGCTTTCGACAAAAAACTCGACTTAAAAACCAATAGAGATCACGACCGCCATCAAAATAATGAAAAACTTAAATAATGGCGAATTTAAAACTGAGTTATAAGCTTCAAACTTCAAACTTCAAACTAAAAATTTCTGGTTCCAAATCAGAGACAAATAGGTTGTTAATTTTACAAGCATTATATAGAAATTTAGTTTTAGAAAACTCATCAACTTCCGATGATTCTGAAGTTATGATAAAAGCTTTGGGTGCCCAATACCCAATACCCAATACCCAATACCCAAAAATAGACGTTCACCACGCCGGAACAGCCATGCGATTTTTAACTGCTTATTTTGCTATTCAAGCAGGTTTTGAGGTTTGTCTTACAGGTTCTTCTAGAATGAAAGAACGTCCCATTAAAATTTTAGTTGAGGCATTAAATGAACTAGGAGCGGAAATTTCGTACCTAGAAAAAGAAGGCTTTCCACCATTAAAAATCAAAGGAAAAAAGCTTACAAAAAGCAAAGTTTCACTTCCAGCAAACGTGAGTAGCCAATATATTTCTGCTTTGTTGTTAATCGCACCAAAACTTGAAAACGGATTGGAACTAACTTTGGAAGGAGAAATCACTTCTGTTTCTTATATAAAAATGACAATATCGTTATTAAATGAAATTGGTGTAGAAACATCATTTATTGAAAATAAAATTATTGTAAAACCACAAGTTACAATTCGAAATTCACAATACACCATTGAATCCGATTGGTCATCAGCGTCTTATTGGTTTTCAATTAGTGCACTTTCTGAAATTGGCACACAAATTACCCTATCGAGTTTTAAAGAAAATAGTTTACAAGGCGATTTTGCTTTAGCAGAAATATATAAAAATTTTGGGGTAGAAACGGTTTTCCATGACAATCATTCAATAACCATTTCAAAGGTCAGTACTAAATTTCAAAATTCATTCAATTTCAATCTTCAATCGTCACCCGATATTGCACAAACTATTGCAGTAACTTGTTTTGGATTAGGAATCAGCTGTCATTTAACGGGTTTGCACACGCTGAAAATTAAAGAAACAGACCGCCTTGAAGCTTTAAGAATAGAATTAACCAAATTGGGAGCAATAATTTCTGTTACCAATGATACACTAACTCTGGAACAATCAGAAAGTGTTAACGCAAACATAAGAATTTCTACTTATCAAGATCATAGAATGGCTATGGCTTTTGCTCCTTTAGCTTTAAAAGTGCCGATTGTTATTGAAAATGCTGAAGTAGTTTCAAAATCGTATCCAACTTTTTGGGAAGATCTTAAGCAATTTGGATTTTTATTAGAAGAAATCGAATCGGATTAAACATCGTCATCCAAATACATTTTTCGGACGCGTTTAAATAATTCACTTGAATATACAAAGTCGGTAACAGCAGCATTATCGGTTTTAAAAATTTCTTTGTTAGAGCCTTCCCATTCTAATAAACCGTTTTTTAGAAACACAATTTTTTCTCCAATTTCCATTACAGAATTCATATCGTGCGTGTTAATCACAGTAGTAATGTTATATTCTTTAGTAATTTCTTGAATTAAATTATCTATTACAATCGCTGTTTTTGGATCTAAACCAGAATTTGGTTCGTCACAAAATAAATATTTTGGATTATTTACAATCGCTCTTGCAATCGCCACCCGTTTTTGCATTCCTCCAGATATTTCCGAAGGTTTTTTATGGTTGGCATGTATTAAATTCACCCTATCAATTACAAAATTCACTCGTTCTTTAATTTCTGAAGGCGATTTATTAGTAAACATTTTTAAAGGGAAACCAATATTTTCTTCCACTGTCATGCTGTCAAATAAAGCACTACCTTGAAAAACCATACCAATTTCTGTGCGAATATCTCGCTTTTCATCTTTATTTAACTCTTTATAAATTCGATTATCGAACGAAATGTGTCCGCTATCAATATCGTGAACGCCTAATAATGATTTTATAAAAACCGTTTTTCCAGAGCCACTCTGACCAATGACCAAACTAGTTTTACCAGCTTCAAAACTAGTAGTAATTCCTTTTAGAATCATTTGGTCGCCAAAACTTTTTTTAATGTTATGTACTTCTATCATTAGCTTAAAAGTAATTGGGTTAAAATATAATTCATTAAAATAATTACTACCGAGGTCCAAACAAATGAAACGGTGCTGGCTTTACCCACTTCTAAAGCGCCACCTTTCATATAAAAACCATGAAAAGAAGGTATTGTAGCTAATAAAAAGGCAAACATTAAGGTTTTTATAAAGGCATAGGCAATATGAAAAGGAATAAATTCTTTTTGAAGTCCTATTATAAAATCTGTACTTGAAGTAAAATCGCCATAAACACCTGCTAAATAACCGCCAAATATCCCCAAAAACATGGCAATTCCAATTACGAAAGGATATAATAATGCGGCAATCATTTTTGGAAAAACTAAATAATTTAGCGCGTTTACACCCATGACTTCTAAAGCTTCTATTTGTTCCGTAACGCGCATAGAGCCGATACTTGAAGTGATAAACGAACCCATTTTTCCCGCCATAATTATAGAAATAAATGTAGGAGCAAATTCTAACACTATCGATTGTCGTGTTGCAAAACCAATTAAATATTTTGGTATTAATGGATTGGTTAAGTTTAATGCGGTTTGAATCGCCACAACACCACCTACGAAAAACGATATAAAACAGACAATTCCCAAAGAATCAATAATCAAATCGTCTATTTCTTTTAGGATAAGTTGTCTCATTACAGACCATTTTACGGGACGATTAAACACCTCTTTCAGCATGATGAAATAACGACCAATTTGCGATAAATATCTGATGAGCATCATTTATTAAGGTACAATTTATTTGTTATTGTATTCAGTAAAAATACTATTTTAATTTTACTTTAAAAGTTTAAAACAACTTTTCTTTCATTTTTTTCCATCTGTATTTTCTAATCCATTTGGCTTGTTCTCGACTCACAAATAAAGGTTTTCCTGAAGATTTTGCTTTCCAAAATCCTAAAATATAGTCTATAAATAAAAAAGGTTTTCCTTTTCTGGAAGCTAATTTTAAAGAGGCCACGGCAGTTATAAAAAATCCATATCCCAAGCTGTAAAACGCTTCGCCTTGTTTATATCTTGCGGCTTTCGTATAACTGGCTCCAGTTGGTTTTAAGTGCTTTACGTGCAAGTTTTCATCGGTCACAATTTTCCAATTGTAAAATTTACATAACAATTCATCTACGGTATCCCAACCCATCGAAGGTTTTAAGCCTCCAATTTGCTTATACGTTTCTTTTCTATATGCTTTTAAAGCCCCTCTAATGTGGTCTTTATCGGTTAAGTTTTCTAAAATCCAATCGCTATTTTTTTCAATATAGCAGAAGCCACCAACCATTCCGATTGTTGCATCAGATTGAAAATGGTTTAGAATCGTTTCGAAATAATTATTTGGAAAAATCAAATCCGCATCCACTTTTACAAGGATATCGTATTGGTCATCAATATGATTTTCGCCTTCTTGAAACGCTTGAATTACTTTACTTCCAGGAAGATGAATTGCCTCGGATTTTTTATTGACCAAAGTAATAAAGGGAAATTTTTCGGAAAATGAAGCTACAATTTCTGCAGTTTTATCTGATGAATTATCATTTACTACTACAATTTTCGACGGCAAAACGGTTTGTGCTACCAAAGATTGTAATGTTAAAGTTATAAAAGCTTCTTCGTTGTATGCAGGAATGATAATGTAGTATTTCATGTGGAAAATTCCAATTTTTGAAAATTCCAAATTCCAACTAAAATGTTGTGAAACTTGGAATTTTGGATTTATATTTTTGGATTTCTCTCCGCGTAAACCAAATAATATCTTGGTGTAAACCATCTTAAAAAGGGTCGAAATCCAATTTTCTTTACGGGATGCGTAAATTTGATACTATCAATAATTTTAAACCCTGTTTTCTCCAATAACCAATCCAATTGCCAATCTTCAAATTCGTGATAATGTCTGTCCCATTTGTCTGTTTTGCTTCGGTATGCCGATGAAAACCATAAACGTAAGGGAATAGAAATCAGAATTTTATCACATTTTACATTTTCTAAAATGGTGTAGGGATTTAATAAATGTTCGAAAATTTCAAATCCTGTAAATACGTCGTAATTTTCTTCGCGTAAAGCCGTTTGATTGGTATCTAAATCTTCTCCTTTTGTATTGATTACGGGGTATTTATTTTCTACCATAATTTTTGAAAAGGGATTGGGAACACCTAAATCAAAAATAGTTTCAGACGTAGAAATATGCTTTTTTAAAAATGCTAAAGTAATATTGAATCGTTTACTAGGATATGTTTTTTCGTACATTTATATAATCTTGATAGTAATTTATAGATGCAAAATTAACGATAAACACGTAACATTTATCATTAAATTTAAAAAAATATTATAATTGATATACTATAGCATTAATATTCATACCGGCTCCAACGGATGCAAATAAAATGATATCGCCTTTATGAATTTCTTGATTTTCAATCTCTCCTTTAAGCAAAGCATCATATAAAGTTGGAACGGTTGCCACACTAGAATTACCTAGTTTGTGTATGGTCATGGGCATAATTCCTTCAGGTGGAGTTTGATTGTAAAGCTTGTAAAACCTTTGAATAATGGCTTCATCCATTTTTTCATTAGCTTGATGAATAAGTATTTTTTTAATTTGATCAATTTTTATACCACTTGCCTCTAAACACGCAGCCATAGCTTTTGGAACGTTGCTTAAGGCAAATTCGTAAATTTTTCGACCATGCATTTTTATATATCTCACATTGGGGTCGTGTGCTTTATTAAAGGAATTTCCAAAAAACAAATAATTTGCTTCTTCATATGTAAAAGATGCCGATTCATGCGCTAAAACACCTCCATTTTCATCACTTGCTTCAAGAATTGTAGCACCTGCACCATCAGAATAAATCATGGAATCTCTATCATGCGGATCTACTACTCGAGAAAGCGTTTCTGCTCCTATAATAAGGCATCTTTTTGCCATTCCAGCTTTAATAAATGCCGTTGCTTGAATCATACCTTCTACCCAGCCAGGACAACCAAAAAGCACATCGTAAGCTACACATTTAGGATTTTTTATACCTAAATTATGTTTTGTTTTTGAAGCTAAACTAGGTAACATATCTCCTTGAATAGCCCCTTTTTTTACATCACCAAAATTATGAGCAAAAATGATATAGTCTAAAGTTTCAGGATCAATATGGGCATTTTCTATAGCTCTTTTTGCGGCTATAGTTGCCATGTCGGAAGTTTGAAAACCAGTATGAGCATATTTACGTTCTTCAATTCCGGTAATACCATAAAATTTTTCAGTGATTACGTCATTTGATAATGGAAACGAAGTACCGTCTTCATTTAAAAAAACATGAGAAGAAAAATCTTTATTAGTTATTGTTTCTGTTGGAATATAACTCCCAGAACCTGTTATTTTTATTGTCATTTTTAAAATTTATTTTAGTTTCAAAATACTTAATAGCTATAATGCATTTAATAATCTGAAACTAATTTTATACTAAAATACGAAATTGAAATTCAAAAAAGGGGAAACAATTTGTAAATTAAGTAATTATTACGAATTTGTTAAAAAATTTGCATTTTATTGTCAATTTCAGAATTAATTAAAATTATATTTTCAGTATAAATAGGTCATTAAAAAAAATCTCAAATTCACAAAATCGGAATTTGAGATTTTAATGTTATTTGTATTAGACGTCGTAAATCGTAAATCAAAAATCGGAATTCAATATTACATATACGCTTCAATAGGTGCACAGGAACAAACTAAGTTTCTGTCGCCATAGGCTTCATCCACTCTTCGAACGGTAGGCCAAAATTTATTCTCAGCAATATATTCTAATGGAAACGCGGCGGCTTCTCTTGTGTATGGGAACACCCATTCGTCTGAAGTAACCATAGCTAACGTATGTGGTGCATTTTTTAAAATATTTTGAGTATCTTCTTTTGAAGAAGCATTTATTTCTTTACGAATAGCAATCATTGCATCACAAAAACGATCTAATTCCGCTAAATCTTCTGATTCTGTTGGTTCAATCATTAACGTTCCTGCTACTGGGAAAGAAACTGTAGGGGCGTGGAAGCCATAATCCATTAAACGTTTTGCAATATCCGTAACTTTAATACCATTATCTTCAAATGCACGACAATCTAAAATCATTTCATGAGCCGCTCTTCCCATTTCACCCGAATATAAAATAGGATAATGCGCTTCTAAACGTGCTTTCATGTAATTAGCATTTAAAATAGCGTGTTTTGTAGCATTTGTTAAACCTTCTGCACCTAACATGCAAATATATCCATACGAAATTAAGCATACTAAAGCCGATCCGTAAGGCGCTGCAGAAATAGCAGTAATGGCTTGATCACCACCAACCTTAACAATTGGGTTAGATGGTAAAAAAGGCACTAATTTATCGTTAACACAAATTGGTCCAACGCCAGGTCCACCTCCTCCATGAGGGATAGCAAACGTTTTGTGTAAGTTTAAGTGACAAACATCTGCGCCAATAGTTGCTGGATTGGTTAATCCCACTTGCGCATTCATATTGGCACCATCCATATAAACCAATCCGCCATTTTCATGTATGATGTTTGTAATTTCAATAATTGAACTTTCGAAAACACCATGAGTTGAAGGGTAAGTGACCATTAAAGCCGCTAAATTAGCGGAATGTAATAAAGCTTTTTCTCTTAAATCTTCTACATCAATATTTCCTTCTGGAGTAGTTTTTGTTACTATAATATCCATACCAGCCATAGCTGCTGAGGCAGGATTTGTACCATGTGCCGATGAAGGAATTAAACAAACCGTTCTGTGTTTATCACCACGAGATAAATGGTACGCACGAATGGTCATTAAACCTGCATATTCGCCTTGTGCACCAGAATTAGGTTGTAATGTGGTACCTGTAAAACCAGTTACTTCATTTAATTGTTGTTCTAGTTTTTTAAGCAGGGTTAAATAACCTTCCACTTGATCAAGTGGTGCAAATGGATGGATATTATTCCAATTTGCCATTGATAATGGAAGCATTTCAGCAGCAGCATTTAATTTCATGGTACAAGAACCAAGTGAAATCATCGAATGGTTTAATGCTAAATCTTTACGTTCTAATTTTTTAATATAACGCATCAACTGACTTTCCGAATGATTGTTGTTAAATACATCGTGTTGTAAGAAAGTTGATTTTCTAATTAAATTTTCTGCTATAACAGTAGTTTCTACTAATTCTGAAATAGGTTCAAATGTTTTTTCTTTGGCTTCAGCGAAAATAGCCAGAATCTGATTAATATCAGAAATTGAAGTAGTTTCATTGAATGAAATTGAAATTGTATCGGCATCAATGTAGAAGAAATTTACTTCTTGTCTTTCTGCAATGGCTTTTACTTTTGCAGCATCTGCTTTTACATTTATAGTGTCAAAATAGGAAGTATTCGTTTGATACACACCAATTTTGTTTAAAGCTTCTACTGCCGTATTAGCTAAATTATGTACTTTATTTGCAATGTATTTTAATCCTTTAGGTCCGTGATAAACCGCATACATTCCAGCCATAACCGCTAATAAAACTTGAGCGGTACAGATATTTGAAGTAGCTTTTTCACGTTTAATATGTTGCTCACGTGTTCCTAACGCCATACGTAAGGCGCGATTTCCGTTTACATCAATTGAAACCCCAATAATTCTTCCCGGCATCGAGCGTTTGTATTCGTCTTTTGTAGCGAAAAAAGCGGCATGAGGTCCACCGTAACCCAATGGGATTCCGAAACGTTGTGAAGTTCCTACCACTACTGAAGCGCCCATTTCTCCAGGAGGTGTTAATTTTGCTAAAGATAAAATATCAGCAGCTACGGCAACTTTAATTTCATTTTCTGTTGCTTTTGCTATGAATGCAGTATAATCATGAACTTGACCGAATTTCCCTGGATATTGAAGGATGGCTCCAAAAAAGTCTGATGAAAAATCAAATGTTTCATGATTTCCAACTACCAATTCTATATTAAGTGGCGTAGAACGGGTTTGTAAAACAGATAACGTTTGTGGTAAAATTTCTTCGGAAACAAAGAATTTAGACACATTATTTTTCTTTTGATCTCTTGTTCGAACATCAAATAATAAAGTCATTGCTTCAGCGGCAGCTGTACCTTCATCTAATAAAGAAGCATTTGCAATTTCCATTCCGGTTAATTCAATAACGGTAGTTTGGTAATTTAAAATAGCTTCTAATCGACCTTGTGCAATTTCTGCTTGGTAAGGCGTGTAAGCGGTGTACCAACCTGGGTTTTCAAAAACATTTCTTTGAATTACTGCAGGAACAATTGCTGGATGATAACCTAATCCAATGTATGATTTGAAAACTTTATTCTTTTTTCCTAATTCTTGAATATGATTTAAATACTCATGCTCAGTCATTGGTTTTTCCAGATTTAGTTCGTTTTTTAAACGAATATCTGAAGGAATAGTTTCGTAAATTAATTGATCTACTGAATCTACTCCAATAGTTTTTAACATATGGTTTAGGTCGTTTTCACCTGTTCCAATGTGTCTTAAAGCAAAAGCATCTGTTTTCATTTATATATAAAAATAGGTTGTGTTTAAATTTGAGTACAAAAGTAATTATTAATCTGCTAAAATTTATTGCTTTTTTGTTGAATTTTTGTGATTTTTATCAACTAAAATAGCTTGTTATTAACACTTTGATTATTTTTGTTGAATGTTAGTTTTAAAACAAATTTTCAATTTATACATCAAAAGCAGTTTGCATGTTGCTTTTGCTATTTTTTCTTTTGTAAAAGTAGTGGAATTATCGTTAAACATTTCTTCCAACCAATTTTTAGAAGTAGCTATTTTTTCTGGAAGTGTTTTGGGTTATACGGTTTTAAAATATTTTGAATTTTGGAAAACCACTAAATTTTTATTTCACAAAAATAAATTCATTTTAGCAATTACAACAGTTGCATTTTTGACTTTTGTATTTTGTTTTTTTCAATTGAAATTTCGTTTTCAAATCGCATTTTTACAAATCTTTTTTTTGGTCGTATTCTATCCGTTTTTACGAAAATATTGGTTTTTAAAAATAGCTGTTGTGAGTTTCTGCGTAACGTATGTGGTGAGTTACATTCCAACGTTAGACACCAAAATATTGTTTTTTTACGATACGATTTTACAAGTGAAATTGTTTTTTCTTGTATGCGCGTTGTTAATTCCATTTGAAATTTATGATTCACAGCAGGATCCAGCTACCTTGCAAACGATTCCGCAAAAATTTGGTGTAAAAAAAACAAAGTATTTAGGATACTTGTTTTTAATTTCTTTTTGCATTTTTAGTTTGCTATTACGATATGAAATTTTAGATATCGTAATAGCAATAATAATTGGACTTTTGATTCGATTTTCTTCTACAAAAAACACGAAATATTACACCAGTTTTTGGGTAGAAAGTGTTCCTATTTTGTGGTGGCTGTTGGTTTTGATTTTTAACTAAATCAACCCCGCTCTTTTCAACAAAGCATCTGTATTTGGCTCTTTACCTCTAAAGTTTTTGTATAGCGTCATTGGATGTTCTGTTCCACCTTTTGATAGCACATGGTTTTTAAATTTTGTGGCAACTTCTTTGTTAAAAATACCATTTTCTTGAAAATAGGCAAAGGCATCGGCATCTAAAACTTCTGCCCATTTATAGCTGTAATATCCAGAAGAATAGCCACCTTGAAAAATATGAGAAAAGGAAACACTCATGCAATTTTCTGCAACATCTGGAAATAATGACGTGTCGCCCATAGCTTGTTTTTCAAATGCTTTTACATTTTCAATCGGTTGGTTTTTTCCATGATATTCCATGTCTAATAAGCCAAAACTCAATTGTCGTAAGGTAGCCATTCCTTCTAAGAAACTTGCCGATTCTTTAATTTTCTCCACATATGCCTGTGGAATAATTTCGCCCGTTTCATAATGTTTAGCAAATAAAGCTAATGCTTCCGGTTCGTAACACCAGTTTTCCATTACTTGAGACGGCAATTCTACAAAATCCCAAAACACAGAAGTTCCCGAAAGGCTAGGGTAGGTGGTGTTGGCCAACATGCCATGCAATCCGTGGCCGAATTCATGGAATAAAGTGGTGACTTCATTAAATGTCAATAAAGAAGGTTTTGTAGCCGTAGGTGGCGTAAAATTACATACATTAGAAACGTGTGGTCTTTCATTTGTTCCATCTTTTATGCATTGTGGTTTGAATGAGGTCATCCAAGCGCCATTTCTTTTGCCTTTTCTTGGAAAGAAATCGGTGTAAAATATTGCAACTAAATTCTTATTTTCATCTAACACCTCGAAAGTTTGTACATCGGAATGGTATTTATCAATATCAAAAACTTCGTTAAATGTAATTCCGAATAGTTTTTTTGCAATTGTGAATACTCCGTTTAGCACATTTTCTAATTTGAAATACGGTTTTAAAGCTTCATCATCTAACTGGTATAATTTTTGTTTCAATTTTTCTGAATAATAAGCGCTATCCCATTTTTCTAATTGTTCAATTCCATCTAATTCTTTTGCAAATGCAGTTAATTGCTCGAATTCTCTTTTAGCAGCGGGTTTGGCTTTTTCTAAAATATCATGTAAAAAAGAAAGTACTTTTGTTGGGTTTTGCGCCATTCGTTCTTCTAAAACAAAATGCGCATGCGTTTCGTATCCTAATAAATTAGCACGTTCATGACGAAGTGCTACAATTTTTTTAGTAATTTCTTCGTTGTTGTATTCGTTATTTTGAAAGGCTTTTTTGCCAAATGAAATGGCCATTTCTTTTCTTAGTTCTCTCTTTTCAATATAAGTGACAAAGGGCATGTAACTTGGAAAATCTAAGGTGAATATCCAACCCGATTTGTTTTTAGATTTAGCTAAATCGGCAGCAGCTTCTTTAGCCCCATCGGGCAACCCTTTTAAATCGGCTTCATTAGTAAGGTGTAATTCGAAATTATTGGTTTCTGCTAAGGTGTTTTCACCAAAGGTCAATTGTAATTGTGCTAATTCGGTATCAATTTCTCTTAATCGTACTTTTTTATCATTTGAAAGTAAGGCTCCATTTCGAGTAAAACCTTTATATTTTTTTTCTAATAATGTAGCTTGTTCAGTAGTTAAATTTATATCGTTTTTATTTTCATAAACGGATTTTACTTTTTTAAATAAATCTTCGTTTAATGCTATGTCGTTTCCAAATTCGGTAAGTAAAGGTGTGACTTCTTGTGCAATTTTTTGCATTTCATCTGAAGTTTCCGCGGAATTTAAGTTAAAAAAAATAGACGATAACCTATCTAAATTTTCACCCGAAAAATCTAATGCTTCGATAGTATTTTCAAAAGTAGGTGTTTCAGGATTCGTAATTATAGCATCAATTTCGGCTTTTGCTTTGCTGATATTTTCAATAAATGCGGGTTTGTAATCTTCTAATTTTATTTGCGAAAATGGTGCGGTGTTATGTTTGGTATTGAATTTTGAGGTTAAGATTTTCATTATAACTAATTGTTTTTATGTTTTTTACCAATAAGATATAAAGCTTCATTAAGCAAAATGGCTAGCCAAAATCTTAATTTTTTTTATCTCTTAATGGTTTAATTTTATTTTTTCAATTCGGATGCTGCTTTATTTACAGCTTCTTTCAGACTTTCTTTGTAGAAAATAATTTTATCTAATACACATTTATCTGCACTACCAATAATTTGGGCGGCTAATATTCCTGCATTTTTTGCACCGTTTAAAGCTACTGTTGCCACAGGAACTCCTCCAGGCATTTGTAGAATAGATAAAACAGAATCCCATCCATCAATAGAATTGCTTGACTTTACGGGCACTCCGATTACTGGAAGCGGACTCATAGACGCTACCATTCCAGGTAAATGTGCCGCTCCGCCTGCACCAGCAATAATTACTGAAATACCACGAGTGTGCGCATTTTTACTAAAATCGAATAACTTTTCTGGTGTTCTGTGTGCCGAAACAATATCAACTTCGGTTTCAATATCAAATCCTTTTAAAATGTCTATGGCTTCTTGCATCACGGGCATATCCGAAATGCTTCCCATTATAATAGCTACTTTACTCATTGGGTTGTTTTTTGTTCGTTGTTTTTTGTTTGTAGTTGAATAAAATTATAACAATAAAGCATATTATAAAATTATAAATAATGTTGATAAAATGACTACCGTGCAATAAAGTTTTTTCATCGCATTCTCCTTTAACTTCAAATTGATAATACATTTCAAATATTAAATTTAGGTAATATGTTATTAAATCTTGAGTAAATCATTGAATATGATAATGATATAAATGATACTAAACAAAATAGAATCGAGGAATAAAAAGCAAGTATTAAAATTCTTTTTATCATTTTCTAATTTTCAAATTTTCAAATTGACACATTATCTTATTAGCTAATCACTCTAATACTATTCTTCACTTCTTCGGCAATTTTTCTGGCTGCTGCCATATCTTCATTAACAATCGTAACGTGTCCCATTTTTCTGAATGGTCGTGTTTCTTTTTTACCATAAATATGAGGTGTCACGCCATCAATTGCCATTATTTTTTCAATGTTTTCGTAAATCACGGGTCCAGAAAAACCTTCTTCACCGACCAAATTTACCATAATTCCAGCAACTTTACTATCTGTATTTCCTAAAGGTAAATTTAAAACGGAACGTAAGTGGTTTTCAAATTGCGAGGTATAACTCGCTTCAATAGTATGATGCCCTGAATTATGTGGTCTTGGTGCTACTTCGTTTACTAAAATAGCGTCGTTTTCTGTTTGAAACATTTCTACAGCTAATAATCCTACGTGATCAAATGCTTTCGAAACTTGTAAAGCCGTTTCAATAGCTAATTGTGCCACTTTTTCATCAATTCGGGCTGGACAAATTACATATTCTACCTGATTGGCTTCTGGATGAAATTCCATTTCCACAACAGGATAGGTTTTTACCTCGCCATTTGCATTTCGGGCTACAATAACGGCTAATTCGTTTTTAAAAGGCACCATATCTTCTGCAATGCATTCTACTTCAGGTAAATGTAATAAATCCATTGTAGAACGACAAATTTTTACGCCATTTCCATCATATCCAAATTGAGCGCATTTCCAAACGAAAGGAAATTCTAATTCGTCTTTTTCTAATGCTATTTTTAAATCATTTAAATCTACAAATCGTTGGTGATTTGATGTTGGAATGTTGTTTTCAACATAAAAATCTTTCTGTTTTCCTTTATTTTGAATTAATCGCAACGTTTTAGGTGATGGATAAACCAGATGACCTTCCTCTTCTAATTTTGCTAAAGCGTCTAAATTTACATTTTCAATTTCAATAGTTATGGCATCACACAGTTTACCAAATTGGTACACGGTTTCGTAATCTAACAAACTTCCAGTAAAAAATTTAGTTGCACCAAATTGCGCTGGCGCTTCTTGGCTTGAATCTAAAACAAGTGTAGTGATGTCGAATTTTCGGGTTTCGGTAATTAGCATTTTGCCTAATTGGCCGCCACCTAAAATTCCTAATTTAAAATCTGAAGAAAAATAATTCATTAGTTGTTAGTGTTGTAATTGTGCAAAGATACTAATTTGAATTTGTTACACAATTAGCAACTATTTTAGTTTTACTAGAATTTCTTTTGCAGCCGCTTGATATGCCGCTGAATGTTTATAATAATCTTGTGAAAGTATGGTTTTTAACTCTTCATTAATCCAACGGTGTTTTTTTCCGAAATGGAATAAAGCTCTCATTGAATAGGCTTTTATAGCTACTTTTTTATCCTGAATAAGCCAATCTAAACAGGTTTCAATAATTTTTGTTTCTTGGTTTTCGGAAAGTTTTATTGTTTTCGATTTGGATAAAAACATACATATTTTAGAAATAGATCTAATGGCAGAATCGTCTTTATACTGTCCTATTTTTGCTAAAAAATCGTCTAAAAAAGGAAGAATTAGATCTAGTTTGATTTCGAAAATTAATTCTAATGACCAACACGCTTTACTATGAATGTTGTCTTTTTCATTTAGACCAATTTCCATTAAATATTGCAATTTTTCAGGATTCTGAAATACAGAATCGCGAATAAATTCTCGACTTATTCTATGAGCGGTACTCTCCGATAGCAGTTTAAAAAAGGCTTGATCCATGGATGTAAAAATAATCATTTTTTAAAAAAACACATAATAATGATTTTTTTATGTTTAATAGTTTGTAAATTTGTGGTTTATTTTAACTTTAACAACACAATGATTAATATTGTTTTATTTGGAAAACCAGGCGCTGGTAAAGGAACTCAAGCAGAATTTTTAAAAGATAAATATGCGTTAACACATTTATCTACAGGTGATATTTTTAGATTTAATATCAAAAACGAAACGGAATTAGGTTTATTAGCTAAAACGTACATGGATCATGGCGATTTAGTGCCCGATTCTGTCACCATTCAAATGTTACAAAGTGAAGTAGAGAAAAATAGTCAATCAAGAGGGTTTTTGTTTGATGGTTTTCCAAGAACAATTGCACAAGCAGAAGCGTTAGATGCTTTTTTAACGTCTAAAAACGAAGAAATTACGGCTACAATTGCTTTAGAAGCAGACGATGAAATTTTAGTAAAACGTCTGTTAGAAAGAGGTAAAACTTCAGGCAGAACAGATGACCAAGATGAAGAAAAAA
Source organism: Flavobacteriia bacterium (assembly GCA_004293045.1). Classification (GTDB taxonomy): domain Bacteria; phylum Bacteroidota; class Bacteroidia; order Flavobacteriales; family Flavobacteriaceae; genus Flavobacterium. The sequence continues at coordinate 17,502 of RDXY01000028.1, forward strand.
TCAGAAATAGGTATCAAGAATATAACGAAAAAACAGCGCCTTTAATGTCGTATTACGAGACGCAAGGAAAGTTTTATGCTGTAAACGGAATTGGTTCTATTGAAGAAATCACAGCGCGATTAAGTACAATAATCGATAAATTATAAGTATATTGCATTTAATTCAACTTTATAAAAATTGGAAATAGTCATAATATTCTTGTTGATACTGCTCAATGGAATTTTCTCCATGTCAGAGATCGCACTCATATCAGCAAGAAAAAACAGGTTAGAAACCGCTGCCAAAAAAGGCAATACGAGTGCAAAAACAGCTTTAGATTTAGCCAATTCGCCAAACAAATTTTTGTCAACGGTACAAATTGGTATTACGTTAATTGGTATTTTAACAGGTATTTATTCCGGCGATAAAATTACCACGGATGTTGAAACATTTTTTGCAACTTATTCTATAACTTATCCTTATGCACATTCTTTAGCAGTTGGAGTTGTAGTTGTTATATTAACTTTTTTCTCTTTAGTTTTCGGCGAATTATTACCTAAAAGAATTGGGTTAAATTATCCAGAGACTATTGCTAAGTCTGTAGCCGTTCCAATGAAAGTCATGTCTGTTGTTACAGCTCCATTTATTTGGTTATTAACTACTTCTACAGATTTTATATTAAAAATATTTAAAATTAAACCAACCGCAGATGGGAAAGTTACTGAAGAAGAAATTAAAGCCATTATCAAAGAAGGAACAGAAGTAGGAGAAGTGCAAGAAATTGAGCAAGATATTGTGGAACGGGTGTTTCATATTGGCGACAGAAAAGTTAATTCTTTAATGACGCACAGAAAAAGCATTGTTTATTTGGCTTTAGATGAAAGCTATGAAGAACTAAAAGCAAAAATTATAGATGAATTGCATTCCGTATACCCTGTTTGTAATGAAAATTTGGATGAAGTAATAGGAGTAGTTTTATTAAAAGATTTATTCGCAAATATTGAAAAAGGCGATTTCGATTTACAGAAAATCATGATTGAGCCGGTATATTTTATTGAACATACTTCAGCTTATAAAGCATTAGAAAATTTTAAAAAGTCTAAAATTCATTATGCATTGGTTACAGATGAATATGGTGTTTTTCAAGGAATTATTACTTTAAATGACATTTTAGAAGCATTAGTGGGTGACGCAGCCGATTTTTCTGATGAAGAATATCAATTACTTGTAAGAGAAGACGGAACTTGGTTAGTGGATGGCCAATATTCATTACACGATTTTATGACCTATTTTGATTTAGATGACATGCTCAATGATTATGAGGTTACAACAGTTAGTGGTTTGATTATTACAGAATTAGGTAGTATTCCAAAACAAGGCGAAAAGCTAATATGGAATAAATTAGAATTTGAAGTGATGGATATGGATGGCGTTAAAATTGATAAGATTTTAATAAAAGCAATTACAGAATAAATCTCTCAAACAGTTACAGTCTGTTAAAAACTGATAAAGTACAATTTACAATAGTTTCAGCAGGTTCAATAACTGAAAACTAAAAAACAAAAAAATGACTGAAGGAAATTTCGTAGACTACGTAAAAATATATGTTGCATCTGGTAAAGGCGGGAAGGGATCTTCTCACTTACACAGAGAAAAATTTATTGAAAAAGGTGGTCCAGATGGTGGAGACGGTGGTCGTGGTGGTCATGTGATTATTAGAGGGAGTAAAAATTTATGGACGTTGTTTCATTTAAAATTTTTACGTCATGTAAAATCAGGTCACGGTGGTGATGGAGGAAGCAGCAGAAGTACCGGACATGATGGAGAAGATAAGTTTATAGAAGTGCCATTAGGTACAGTGGTAAAAGATAAAGAAACAGGCGAAATTTTATTTGAAATTACTGAGGATGGAGAAACTAAAATTTTAGCTCGTGGTGGAAAAGGGGGATTAGGTAACTGGAATTTTAGAAGTGCTACCAATCAAACCCCAAGATATGCACAACCTGGAATTCCTGGAGAGGAAGTAGATGTTATCTTAGAATTAAAAGTGCTTGCCGATGTAGGTTTAGTAGGGTTTCCCAACGCAGGAAAATCGACTTTATTATCTGTCTTAACATCTGCCAAACCAAAAATTGCGGATTATGCTTTTACTACTTTAAAACCCAATTTAGGAATAGTAGCTTACCGAGATTTTCAATCCTTTGTAATTGCAGATATTCCTGGAATCATTGAAGGAGCTGCTGAAGGCAAAGGGTTAGGACATTATTTTTTAAGACATATCGAAAGAAATTCTACATTATTATTTTTAGTTCCAGCAGATGCAGCTGATATTAAGAAAGAATATGAAATTCTTTTAGACGAATTACGACGTTATAATCCTGAAATGTTAGATAAAGACAGGTTGTTAGTGATTTCTAAATGCGATATGTTAGACGACGAATTACAAAAAGAAATGAAACAACAATTAGATAAAGAACTTAAAGGTTTAGATTATATGTTTATTTCTTCTGTTGCCCAACAAGGTTTAACAGAATTGAAAGATAAATTGTGGAAAATGTTGAATGTGTAACAAATTATTCATTTTTTTTTATATTTTTGAAACTTATTAATAAAATATTCAAATGAAAACAAAATTACTTTTATTATTTTTTGTTGTTTCAATGAGTTTTGGACAACAAAGAACATGTGGAACGGATGCATACATGGAAAAAATGTTGTCTAATCCAGAATTGAAACAACAATATTTAGATTTGCAAAAACAATTTGAAAGCGAATTAGAAAGGTTAACAAATGCACAACAAAAGAGAAATGGTAACCTTACATTTAGCACCAATACTACAGTAAGAATTCCTGTTGCAATTCATTATCCATCTGTAGCTAATTCAAGTACTGAATCTGTAAAAAGTTGTTTGAGATTATTGGCTCAAAAACAAGTAGCAATTTTAAATGCAGATTATAATGCTACCAATTCTGATATTACATTATGGACAGCTGCTAGCGCTTCTTATCCAGGCGTAAATATTGGAAATTTAGATGTTTCTTGGGAAATTGCCACACAAAATCATCCAGCCAGCTCTGGTTTGACAAATGGAACTTTAGCAGTGACTTTTGGAACGGATTTCTTATCTAATGCGGACACCGATTCTACTTGGGCAGGGTATTGCAATTTAGTGGTAAGAAATATTAGCGGAGGAATTTTAGGCTATTCTCCTTTAGGCGGTTCACCATCACAGGGTATGACTGTTGTTATTGACAATAATGCTTTTGGAGCCACTATGACTGGGACACCAACAAGCTGTTCAGGATATGTTCCATCTGCACCATATAATTTAGGTAGAACTTTAACTCATGAGTTAGGACATTTTTTTAATTTAAATCATACTTTTCAAGCATGTGACGGAGCTAATTGTGCAACATCTGGTGACAGAGTTTGTGATACGCCATCTGCAGATACGCCTTGGTTCAATTGTGGTGCTCCTGGAACTGTTTTTACAAATTGTGGGACCACACAATTAACCATGAACTATATGGATTATGTTCAGGATATTTGTATGTATATGTTTACAGCCGGGCAAGCCACAAGAATGTCGGCTTGGTATAACACAATATCTTCTCAGTTACAAACAAATGTTTTAGCTAATAATGATTTTATAAAAAATAATTTTTCTATTTCACCAAACCCGAAT
>RDXY01000029.1 GCA_004293045.1 Flavobacteriia bacterium
GCCTTGACTTTTATCCAGCGTTTCATTGGTAAAAGAAATTATGCTGTCTAAATCTTTGTTGATATGTTCTCTGTAAGGCGTAATATAGGTTTCTATTGACTCGTTTGAAGCTTGTTTTGATGCTACTTCAATTTTTTTTCCTTCAACTAAATAATTGTTATATTTTTTTGTTTTACAGGATACAACACTAAATAATGTTAAAGTTGTAACAAAAATTATGTAAAGATGTTTTGTATTTTTACTTTTGAATGTCATATTTTCGAATAGATTACTTTAATTTTGTACAAGCTGTAAAGTTACGATGATTTATAAAATAGTAAAGGATTTTTTTCTTAAAAGAGAGGTAAATAGTAAATTAAGAAATTATCAGCTACAAGTATCTTCAAATAAGATAGTTAAAGTTGGTCTTTTAATTGATGCTAATTATTTCACAAATCAGGAGGTGTTGATTGAGGAAATCCTTAAACAAGGAATTTTAAGAGAAAACATTGAAATTTTATCGTTTGTAAATAAAAACAAAAAAACAATTCTTGAAAAATTTGATTATTTTTTTAGAAAAGATATTTCTTTAGGAGGGTTGTTTAAGAGTGAAAGAGTTACTAATTTTACCGAACAATCTTTTGATATGTTGATTAGTTATTACGACATTCAAAAACCAACATTACTATTGGTTACAAGAAGTTCGAAAGCAAAATTTAAAGTAGGTTTTCAAACCATTGATAAAAGAGTAAACCATTTAGTAATCAATACTATAGCTGAAAATTATTCGGAATTTATTTCGGAATTATTCAAATATTTAAAAATACTTAAAAAAATATAATATGCAATCATTAATAGGAACAGGTGTAGCCTTGGTAACGCCTTTTAAGAAAGATTTTTCTGTTGATACAGCAGCGTTAACCAGAATTACAAATCACGTAATTGAAGGTGGAGTAGAATATCTAGTGATATTAGGAACTACAGCTGAAAGTGCTACGTTAAATGCAGAAGAAAAAGAAATAGTGATACAAACTATTCTTGCTGCAAATAATAGTAGAGTACCAATGGTTTTAGGAGTAGGAGGTAATAATACGGCTAAAGTGGTTGAAGAACTAAAAACAAGAGACTTGTCCCCATTTGCAGCCATTTTATCGGTATCACCATACTATAACAAACCAACTCAAGAAGGAATTTATCAACATTTCAAAGCCGTTTCTGAAGCATCGCCAATACCAGTCATTGTTTACAATGTGCCAGGAAGGACATCAAGCAATATGCTTCCTGCTACCGTGATACGATTGGCAAATGATTTTAAAAATATTATTGGAATTAAAGAAGCAGCTGGTGATATTGTCCAAGCAATGAAGTTAATTCAAACCAAACCAGAAGGATTTTTAGTAATTTCTGGTGACGATATGATCACTTTACCTATGGTTTTAGCGGGAGGGTCTGGTGTGATTTCTGTAATTGGTGAAGGTTTTCCAAAAGAATTCTCCGAAATGGTTCGATTGGGATTAAACAAAAAAGTTGCGGAAGCCTATGAATTACATTATAAATTAGCTGATTCTATTGATATGATTTTTGAACAAGGAAATCCGGCGGGTATCAAAGAAGTCTTTAAACATTTAGGTTTATCTGAAAACACAGTACGTTTGCCATTGGTAAATGTAGACGAAAATTTATCTGTAAGATTGCATAATTTTATTAAAAATTTAGGATAAAAATCTTTTTTGTAAAACGTAAAAATATATCTACCTTTGCAGTTGCTTTTTCAAACTGCGCAAAGGCGTAATGCAACATCAAATATGAACAAATTTATATACATACTTTTAGTAATACTTTCTATTTCATCTTGTAGTCCTTATCAAAAGGCTATGAAGTCAGAAGATTTAGAATTTAAAACAAAAGTATTTACCCAACAAATTGAGAAGAAAAAATATTCTAAAGCAATACGATTGTTTGAACAATATGCTACATTATACAGAGGTAAACCTCAAGGAGAAATGCCTTTTTATAATTATGCAAAAGCATTATATAATACAAAACAATTTATTTCTGCAGCCTATCAGTTTGAAAGTTTTTCAAGTAGTTATCCAAAAAGTGCTTTGGCGGAAGAAGCGGCTTTTTTAGGTGCAGAATGTTACAGTAGGATGTCGCCTAAATATAGTTTAGATCAAGTAGATACGGATAAAGCATTAAGTAAAATTCAAGTATTTGTAAATAAATATCCAAATTCTACTTTTTTACCAAAAGCAAATGAAATTGTAAAAGAACTAACTGAAAAATTAGAACTTAAAGCATTTGAAATTGCAAAACAATACAATACAATTGGTGAGTTCACAAGAGATTATAACGCGGCTATCATTGCATTAGATAATTTCGTTTTTAATTTTCCTGGTTCAAAATATAAAGAAGATGCTTTGTTTTACAAATATGATGCTATGTTCAAATTAGCCACTAACAGTGTTCCTTCAAAAAAACAAGAAAGATTAAATTCAGCTAAAACATATTACCAAAATTTAATTAAATTTAAAGCAGATACCAAGTATTTACAACAATCAAATAAAATGCTTGAAACCGTAGAAAAAGAATTGAAACAATATACAAATTAATCATTATTATGGATTTAAAGAAAACAAATGCTCCAGTTAACACAGTAACTTACAACAAAAGTGTAATTGAAGAACCAACTGGAAATGTATATGAAGCAATTACTATAATAGCAAGAAGAGCCAATCAAATTAATTCTGAAATTAAAAAAGAATTATTAGATAAGCTGGATGAATTTGCTACTTATAATGATAGTTTAGAAGAAGTTTTCGAAAATAAAGAACAAATTGAAGTTTCTAAATATTACGAAAAACTGCCTAAACCACATGCTTTAGCTGTTCAAGAATGGCTAGAAGATAAAATTTATCATAGAGATACTAAATAAAATAAATTTTAATTCATGTCTGTTTTAAAAGGTAAAAATGTTTTGCTAGGTATATCTGGCGGAATTGCAGCTTATAAAACAGCCTCATTGGTTAGATTACTAATAAAAGCAGGTGCACATGTACAAGTTGTCATGACACCTGCTTCTGTTGATTTTGTTACACCCTCAACTTTATCAACACTCTCAAAAAATCCAGTATTCTCTACTTTTTATAATCAAGAAGATGAAAAGGCAACTTGGAACAATCATGTTGAATTAGCACTTTGGGCTGATTTTATGCTTATTGCGCCAGCTACTGCGAATACCCTTTCCAAAATGGCTTCAGGAACTTGCGATAACTTGCTTTTAGCTACTTATTTATCTGCGAAATGTCCTGTTTATTTTGCTCCAGCAATGGATTTAGATATGTACATTCATCCCACAACGAAAACGAATTTTGAAACTTTAAAAGGTTTTGGTAATACAATAATTCCAGCGGAAAGCGGCGAATTAGCCAGTGGATTAAGTGGTGAAGGAAGAATGGCTGAGCCCGAAAACATACTTCAATTTATTGAAAAAGATATTGAAAGCAAATTACCTCTAAAAGGCAAAAAAGTATTAGTTACAGCAGGTCCTACCTACGAAGCTATAGATCCCGTTCGATTTATAGGCAATCATTCCACTGGAAAAATGGGATACGATATTGCGCTTGCAGCGGCCAATTTAGGCGCAGAAGTGGTATTGGTTTCAGGTCCAACTCATATGCAATTGCAACATAGTTTAGTAACTATTATTAGAGTTACTTCAGCGGACGAAATGTTTGCTGCTTGTCATCACTATTTTGAAAATACAGATGTAGTAATTGCAGCAGCAGCTGTTGCCGATTATAAACCAAAAAATGTTGCACAACAGAAAATAAAAAAAGAGGAAACTACGTTTACTATTGAATTTGAAAAAAACCAAGATATTTTATTATCTTTAGGTCAAATAAAAAAGAACCAATTTTTAATCGGTTTTGCTTTAGAAACAGAAAATGAGTTGGCCAATGCCAAAAGCAAAATCAAAAAAAAGAATTTAGATGTTATTGTTTTAAATTCTCTAAACGATGAAGGCGCTGGATTTGGAAAACCAACCAATAAAGTTACGTTTATTGATAAAGATTTTAATATATTTGATATTCCATTAAAATCAAAAGAATTAGTTGCCGAAGATATTGTTAACCTAATTGTAAAAAAATATGCGAATTAAATTTTTAGTATTCCTTTTTTTAAGTGTTTTTTGTGCTAATTCGCAAGAATTAAAAGCAATTGTATCTATAAATACAGATCAAGTTACAAGTGTAAATCCGCAAATTTTTAAAAATTTAGAAAAACAGGTTTACGATTTTTTAAATAACACTAAATTTTCTGAAAAAGTTGTGCAGCAAAATGAAAAAATAAACTGTTCGTTTTTCTTCATCGTAACTAAATTTGAAAGCAATAATTTTGAAGTGACTTTACAAGTTAATTCTTCGCGTCCCGTTTATAATAGTACATTCACTACTCCAATTCTAAATATTAATGATAAAGATGTAAGTTTTAAATACATTGAATTTGAAAACTTAATTTATGATCAAAATGCATTTACATCCAATTTAGTTTCTGTATTGTCTTTTTATGCGAATATTATTATCGCTTCTGATGCGGATACTTTTTCAGATAAAGGCGGAACAGATTCTTATGAAACGGCTTTAAATATTACCAATGTAGCACAATCAAGTGGTTTTTCAGGTTGGGTACAAACGGGTAAAAAAACGACAAGATTTAATTTGATTTCCGATTTAATGTCTAATACATTTGATCCGTACAGAGAAGCTATGTATGAATACCACATTAAGGGATTGGATAAAATGGCAGACGAATTAAAACAAGGAAAATTAGGCATTGTGAATGCAATAGATACATTACTTAAATTGCATAAAGTAAGACCAAATTCACTTTTAGCAAGAACCTTTTTTGATACTAAAACAGACGAAATTGTAGATATTTTTAATGGGGGACCTGGTATTGACACCGTTCAAGTTAGAGAAAATTTAGCTACTATTTCTCCGTTAAATGCTTCCAAATGGAATAAAATAAGGTAATATGCTTTTATCTTTATCTGTACAAAATTATGCTTTAATTGAGCAACTTAATATTACTTTTTCCAATCAGTTTGCTACCATAACAGGAGAAACAGGTGCTGGAAAATCTATTTTATTAGGTGCCTTGGGCTTAATTATGGGAAATCGTGCCGATTTATCTTCCCTAAAAGATAAAGAAAAAAAATGTGTTGTGGAAGCCAGTTTCGAAATCTCAAAATACAATTTGAATTCCCTTTTTGTAGCCCATGAATTAGATTATGAAGACATCACTATAATTAGACGTGAAATTTCGCCAACGGGTAAATCAAGAGCGTTTATTAACGATACACCTGTTAATTTAGCAGAACTACAATTTTTAGCAGAAAATTTAATTGATATTCACTCGCAGCATCAAACTCGTGAATTAGAACAGCAAAATTATCAAATGTCTATTTTAGATGCTATCGGAACAAATTCTGATAATCTAAAAGAATACTCCATATTATTATCCGATTTCAAATTAATAACTAAAGAATTAGAGCAAACAATTGTTGATAAAAACACACTGTTTGCGGCTCAAGAATACAATACGTATTTGTTAAATGAATTACTTCAAATAGGACTTCAGACCAACGAACAAGAAGAATTAGAAACAGAATTATTAAGTTTAAATAACTCAGAATTAATTAGTGAAACGCTAAGTAAATTAGTTTCAAGTGCCACTGACGAGCAATTTGGTTTTATTTCTTCCATTAAAGATTGTAAAAATGCTTTACAAAAAATCGCGGGGTTTTCGGCATTATATTCGGATCTTTTTGAAAGATTAAATTCCTCTGTTATTGAATTAGAAGATGTTGTAGAAACATCATTTAATCTAGCAGAGAAAAATGTATATAATCCAGAACGTTTAGAATTTATTTCTAATAGATTGCAATCCATTTACGATTTACAAAAAAAACATCAAGTTACTTCAATTGAAGACTTGTTAGAAATTCAATATCAGCTATCAGAAAAGGTTGTGTTGGTGGATCATTTAGAAGAAAAAATAGCTGAATTAAACCGTTGTTTAGCTAATAAAACTATTGAATTAAATTCAATTGCAAATCTACTATCACAAAATAGAGGAAAAGCAATTCCTGTTTTTATCTCTAAAATTTCTTCTATTTTACAAGAATTAGGTATGCCGGATTCGCAATTTAAAATGGAATTAATCACCTCAAATTCATTTCTTTCTAACGGAAAAGATGAATTAGAACTTTTGTTTTCTGCTAATAAAGGAACTAGTTTAGGTTCGTTTAAAAAAGTAGCATCCGGTGGAGAAATGTCAAGAATTATGTTGGCCATTAAATCAATTTTAGCCGATTTTTCTAAATTACCAACTATATTATTTGATGAGATTGATACTGGAGTTTCAGGAGAAATTGCCCTAAAAATGGGCGAAATCATGAAAAAAATGAGTAAAAATCGTCAAGTTTTTGCGATAACACATTTGCCTCAAATTGCTTCAAAAGGGGATGCGCAATATAAGGTTTCAAAAGAAACTATTGGGGATACTACGATTTCAAAAATTGTAAAATTAAATTCAGAAGCACGAATAATTGAAATTGCAGAAATGTTGTCAGGTAAACAGATCACGGAATCGGCAATATCTCATGCCAAAACATTATTAAATTAAAATGTATACTTTTGTACTAAGTTAAAATAAATAGAACAACAATAAAATATAAAATTATGATTATCGAACCAAGAATGCGTGGATTTATATGTTTAACAGCTCATCCGGTTGGTTGTGCACAAAATGTAAAAAATCAAATTGAATATGTAAAATCAAAAGGTAAAATTGATGGTGCAAAAAAAGTTTTAGTAATTGGTGCTTCAACAGGTTTTGGTTTAGCTTCAAGAATTACAAGTGCATTCGGTTGTGATGCAGCAACTGTTGGTGTGTTCTTTGAAAAAGAACCTAGTGAAGGCAAAACAGCTACTCCTGGGTATTACAATTCTGCTGCTTTTGAGAGGGAAGGAGAAAAAGCAGGATTATATGCAAAAAGTATTAATGGAGATGCCTTTTCAAATGAAGTAAAACAACAAACTATCGATTTAATAAAAAAAGATTTAGGTCAAGTTGATTTAGTAATTTATAGTTTAGCATCTCCAGTTCGTATGCACCCTGTAACTGGTGTTTTACATCGTTCAACATTAAAACCAATTGGTGGAAAATTTTCAAATAAAACAGTTGATTTTCACACAGGAAACGTTTCAGAAGTTTCCATTGAACCTGCAAATCAAGAAGATATTGATAATACAGTAGTAGTTATGGGTGGTGAAGATTGGTCAATGTGGATGAATGCCCTAAAAGATGCTGGAGTTTTAGCAAATGACGCAATGACATTAGCGTATTCTTATATTGGACCAGAAGTTACTGAAGCGGTATACAGAAAAGGAACAATTGGTCGTGCAAAAGATCATTTAGAAGCTACAGCTTTTGAAATCACAAAACAATTAGAAAGTATAAATTGTAAAGCATACGTTTCTGTAAATAAAGCATTGGTAACGCAAGCTAGTTCAGCGATTCCAGTTATTCCTTTATACATTTCCTTATTGTATAAAACGATGAAATCGGATGGTATTCATGAAGGTTGTATTGAGCAAATGCAACGTTTATATGCAGATAGATTATACAGCGGAAACGCAATACCTACTGATGAAAAAGGAAGAATTAGAATTGACGATTGGGAAATGCGTGATGATGTTCAAGAACAAGTGGCAAAATTATGGAAAGTAGCAACAACTGAAAATTTATCAGAAATTGGTGATTTAGCAGGTTATAAAAAAGATTTTGATAGTTTATTCGGGTTTGGTTTTGAAGGTGTAGATTATCAAGCAGACACCACAGAAATGGTTTTTATTCCTAGTATTTCAAATTAATTTTTTATAATAAAATAATTTTTAAATCCCGATTTATCGGGATTTTTTATGCATTTCATCGATGTATATTGTATTTTGTCGATTATTTAACAATTGTTAATCAAATTGCACTTTTTTTTTGTTTATTTACTATACAATTATAAATTCTATTCTAATGAAAAAAATTACACTATGGTTATTCGCCTTATTTACATGCTGGCAAATGACTGCTCAATCGGGCACAGTGGTAGTTGGAACTAATGATGGTACACCCAATACATCATTCGGAGATCCTTCACCATTACAAGATTATTACAAAACCCAAAGAATTCAAATTCTTTACACTGCTTCAGAATTAACAGGTGCCGGTTTAGTTGCGGGTAATATTACCGAAATTGGCTGGGTAGCAACTGCTTTAAATTTAAGTACTTTACAAGAAAATTATTCTATTTCATTGAAAAGTACCACTTCAGCTTTATTAACATCTACTTTTGAATCAGGCGCTACTTTAGTGTATGGTCCAACAGATTTTACACCATCTGCAACCGGGAATGTTATGTTTACTTTAACATCTCCATTTACATGGGATGGTACTTCCAATCTTATTGTTGAAATATGTGCTGGTTTGTCAACTGGTTCTTGGTCTGAAAATGTAAGTTGTGCAAATTCAGCCACAGCCGCAATTCAAACTGTTTATTATAGAAATGACTCGGCAACTTCTCCATGTACACAAGTTACCGGTACAACTACAAATGATAGACCATTATTAGTAGTTACTGGAAGTGTAGCATCTTGTTTAGCACCATTAAATGTAATTAGTGCAAATGTTACAGCATTTTCAGCAGATATTTCTTGGGATGCTGCTACACCAACTCCAGGAATTGGATATCAGTATATGGTTTCTACATCTAGTACTGCTCCAACTGCAGATGGAAATGCAACAACAAATGTATACGCTAGTTTAACTTCTTTATTGCCACAAACTACTTATTATGTTTTTGTTAGATCAAACTGTAGTACTGGGCAATTTAGTGGCTGGAATGGTCCAAGTTCTTTTACAACAGCTTGTGCCCCTATATCTACTTTTCCTAGTATTGAGCCGTTTAATACTTTTTTACCAAATCAATGTTGGATGAATGGTGTTAACGGAGATTTAACTGCTGGTCCTAGTGCTTTTACCGCATCGGGTTGGGTGGCTGATGGATTCGCTAATTCAGGGAATACAGGTGCGTTTAGTAATAATGTTTATACTACTGGTGCTAATGATTGGGTAATTTCACCTCAGTTTTCTATTCCTGCAACTGGATATGAATTAAAATTTGATGCCGCAGCGGTTCAGTATGCAGCTTCAACTGCGCCAACAACTCCATGGGAATCTGATGATTTTATAGAAGTATTAGTTTCTTCAACAGGAACTTCCAATTGGACGGTTTTACATACTTATAATGACTCAAATCAGCCAGGCATTACTGCAACACCAATTTCTCTTGATTTAGATGCTTATGCTTCACAAACAGTTAGATTTGCATTTAGAGCAGTAGAAGGGACAACAAATGGAAACGCGGATATTGAATTTTCAATTGATAATTTTCAAGTTCGTTTAACACCATCATGTATTGAGCCATTGGGGCTTCTTTCATCAGGTATTACTTCTACAGGTGCTTCAGTTTCTTGGGATGCTACAAATCCAATCCCTACTTCTGGTTATGAGTACATAGTGTCAACATCAAACACATTGCCTACAATTGCAGGTACTCCCGTAACTACAACTTTTGCAGTTTTATCAGGTTTGTTACCAAATACTACTTATTATTTGTTTGTAAGAGCAAATTGTGGTTCCGGTGATTTCAGTCCTTGGAGTGCTTCAATTAGTTTTACTACTTCTTGTGCGCCGGTAACAAGTTTTAATGAAAATTTTGATGGAGTTACTACACCAGCTTTACCATCTTGTTGGGGTAAAATACTTTCTGGTGCTACGCTATCTTCTTTTGCTTCTGTTGGTACTTCAACTGTAAATGCATCTTCACCAAATGGTGTTGATTTATATAATTCTAGTTCTTCAGCAACTAATAATATTATGTTAGTATCACCAACGTTAAGTAATTTAAGTGCGGGTACACATCGTTTAAAATTCAAAGCTAGAAATAGTACAGCCACTCAAGATTTAGAAATTGGAGTTTTAACAGATCCAACAGATGCTACTACTTTTACATTGGTTGAAACTGTTGATATTACAACTACATTTCAAAATTATGTAGTTAATTTTGATGCTTTTACAGGTCCTGGAGCAGCTATTGCTTTAAGAAGATTATCCACATCAACTTATACAAACGTTTATTTAGACGATATTGTTTGGGAAGTTATTCCTTCATGCCCAGATCAAACTGGTTTAGTTGTTGGGGGGGTTAGTTTTACTGGAGCAAATGCATCTTGGGATAATTTATCTTCTAATGGCGTAACGGGTTATGAATATGCAGTAACTACATCTGCAACTCCACCTACTTCAGGTACAGCTACTACCTCTACGTTTTATATTGCTTCAGGTTTAACTCCTCAAACCGTGTATTATTTACATGTAAGAGCAGCTTGTACAGCTGGTGCTTTTGGTACCTGGAGTACTTTATCATTTTTTACAGGATATTGCTTACCTTCAAGTACGGGTAATGCTACTTATGTAAATAATTTTTCAACTACGGGAGGATCTCAAAATATTTCTAACTTAGCTACAGGTTTTACTACTGGTGGTTATTTAAATGCAAGTACACAATTTGTAGAAGGTTTTGCAACTAGTTCATTTAATTTTAATGCTGCTATTATTGGAGGAACTGCTGGTTTTTCAATTTGGATTGATTGGAATAATGATATGATATTAGATAATGCTACAGAGAAAGTATACAATACAACTTCTTATGGTAATGGTCCATTCTCTGGTACAATTTCTATTCCAGTTGGAACAGCTATAGGAAACTATAGAATGAGAATAATGACAGATTGGAATGCTTCAAATCCAAGTAATCCATGTGCAGCAGTTACTAGAGGGGAGTATGAAGATTATACAATTTCAGTAATAGCGCCACCTGCATGTGCCCCACCTGCTCCAGTAGCATCTGGTGTTGCTGATATGGTTGCAAATATTAACTGGCCTGCTGTTACTAGTGCTGCTTTAGGATATGAGTATGTTTTAAATACTGTGGCAACAGACCCAACAGGGTCAGGAACAGCAATTAGTGGTATTACTTATGCAGCTTCGGCTTTAACTCCTTTAACCACTTATTATTTTCATGTTCGTTCTGTTTGTGCTACGGGAACATACAGTACATGGAATACAGTTACTTTTACTACAGTGGCCTCACCACCAGTAAATGACAATTGTACTAACGCAACAGTATTAACAGCAGGTGGAACATTTGCTACTAATCCAGTTGTGGGTATTAATGTAGGAGCAACTGCAACTTCAGGTGTAAGTATTCCAACTTGTGATACAGGATATTCTGGTGGCGATGTTTGGTTCTCTGTAGTGGTACCAGCAAGTGGTAACATTACTATTGAAACAAATAGCAATACAGGAAGTAATATTACTGATACCGTATTATCTGTGTATGCTGGAATTTGTAGTTCATTGACTCAAATTGGTTGTGATGATGATTCAAGTAATGATGGAAACTTCTCTAAAGTAGTATTAACTTCAGCAAATAATATTGCTGCTGGTCAAACATTATTTATTAGAGTTTGGGATTACGGTAATAATGATTTTGGAACATTTAAAATTTCAGCTTACGATGCATCATTAGGAAATGCAAGTTTTGATACTTCAAACTTTGTAGCGTATCCAAATCCAGTAAAAGATGTCTTGAATTTATCATACAAAACTGCAATTAGTAATGTGAAAGTAATTAACTTGTTAGGTCAAGAAGTTGTAAATGTAAAAGCAAATACAAACGATGTACAAGTAAATATGGCTGCATTAAATGCAGGAGCTTATATGGTTTATATTACTGTTGAAGATACAGTTCACACAATTAAAGTTATTAAAGAATAATTTTTGAAATATTTTTACTTAAAAGTCTCGAGAAATCGGGACTTTTTTGTTTTTATATATATCTTTGTTTTTATAAAAAAACACCATGCAATTTTCTTTAATCATACCTGTTTTTAATCGACCTGATGAAATTGACGAACTATTAGAAAGTTTATCTAAACAATCCTATATTTCTAATTACGAAATTGTAATTATTGAAGATGGTTCTACAATTACTTGTGAACATGTAATTCAAAAATATGTAGATTTAAATATTAGCTATTATTTTAAACCCAATTCAGGTCCAGGAGATTCTAGAAATTTTGGTATGAACGTAGCGAAAGGAGATTATTTTATCATTTTAGACTCAGATTGCATTATTCCGTTTAATTATTTACAAACTGTTGATGAAGAATTAAAACAAGATTTTGTGGATTGTTTTGGTGGCCCGGATGCAGCCTTGGATTCTTTTTCAAAAATTCAAAAGGCAATAAATTTTGCTATGACTTCTTTTTTAACTACAGGTGGAATTAGAGGTGGAAGTGAAAAACTTGATAAGTTTCAGCCCAGAAGTTTTAATATGGGTTTATCTAAAAAAGCATTTGAAGCATCAAAAGGTTTTGGAAATATTCACCCAGGCGAAGATCCTGATTTATCTATTCGGTTATGGAAATTAGGCTATAAAACAAAATTAATAGCTAAGGCTTTTGTATATCATAAACGTAGAATCGATTGGAATAAATTTTATACACAAGTAAATAAATTTGGTTTAGCAAGACCAATCTTAAATTCTTGGTATCCAGAATATGCAAAAATTACATTTTGGTTTCCATCTCTGTTTTTATTAGGTTTTTTGTTTTCTTCTTTATTGGCCATTTTTAATTTCCCTTACTTTTTGTATATATATGTTTTTTATTTTTTAATGTTATTTCTAGCTTCGATTCAAAAAAATAAATCTATAGAAATTGCCATATATAGTTTGGTAGCAACTGTGATTCAGTTTTATGGATATGGAAAAGGGTTTTTACTTTCATTTATTAAAATTCAAATTTTAAAACAACAACCTGAGATGGCCTTTCCAAAACTATTTTTTAAAAAATAATAATGACTAAAATAATTGGACTTACAGGTGGAATTGGAACAGGAAAAACAACTGTTGCAAAGTATTTTGCTTCAAAAGGTGTACCTGTATATATTGCCGATGAAGCGGCAAAAGAAATTATGAATACTAAAGAAGTTATTCATCAAGTTCAAACTCTTTTTAAAGAAAATGTAATTTCAGAAAACGGTCAATTAAATAGAAGTTATATTCGTGAATTGGTGTTTAGCGATAAAGATAAATTAAAGCAACTCAACTCGATGATTCATCCCAAAGTAACACTCGATTTTGAAAATTGGTTGAAACAAAATAAAAAAGCTCCTTTTATAATCAAAGAAGTGGCAATTTTATTTGAAACTAAGGGTCAAAATTATTGTGATGCAACTATTTTAGTGACCGCACCAATAGATACCAGAATCCAACGTGTTTTGGAAAGAGATAACACATCCAAAGAAATCATTTTAAAGATTATTGAAAACCAACTTCCTGAAGAAGAGAAAATTAGATTAGCTACATATGTCATTGAAAATCAAAATTTAGAAAAAACATATGAATTAATCGATATTTTAATAAAAAAATTAAATAATATTTAAATTTTAACATAATTGTTAAATATAGGTTAATTATTTCGCTTGCTCTTATTTCCGACCTAACTTTGCTATGATGAATAAAACGAGGTTTAGAATATTAGTTTTTTTAATGAGTATTTCTTTGATAGGAATTATTTTAGTTCAATTATATTGGATTAATAGTTCGTTTCAAAAAAATGACGATCAATTTAAACACCACGCTTTAGTAGTGTTAAGTAACGTTTCTGAAAAGCTAAACAATAAAGAAATGGTTGATTTCTACACGTCTTATAAAAAATTTAAAGACAGTACAGGAAGAGAACCCATGCAAGAGCAATTAAAACAACTTTTTTATTATGAAAAAGATTCCAATACAAAAGAAGTTTTAATATATTCAAACACAATTATTCCTGAAGATTTTGGAATTGATGGTTCGTTCTTTGATAAAAGCGCAGGTGCAATTAAGATTAGAGAATATCAAGCAAAAAGAAAAACGCAAGTTTATAAAGATAATTCTTTAGAAGGCAGCGAAACAAATATAGGATCAAAGCCAAATGTTACAATTCAAAAAAATGGTAGATTAGGTATTTTAGATCGCGTTCAATTTGAACTTTTGTTTAGAGATATTGTTTCTCAAAGACAAATTCATAAAAGAATTTCTTCAAAATTAGTAAATGATGTTTTGAACTTTGAATTATATAAATCAGAATTAAAAACACCCTATGAATTTGCAGTCTATAAAAATGGTTTAGCCACTAAAATAAAATCAGAAGAATTTAGATATGACAAGTGTACCACTTATAGTGTGCCTATTTTATTAGATGCTGATGGAAAATCAGAATATAAGTTATTACTTAGATTTCCAAACAAAACAAATTTTGTATTCTCGTCAATGCTACCAATGACAATTTTAACATTATTATTTGTAGTAATAATTTTAGTAACATATACTAGCGCTTTAAAACAATTAATCATGCAAAAACAGATATCTGAAATTAAAACAGATTTCATTAACAACATGACACATGAATTTAAAACACCAATTGCGACTATAAATTTGGCTTTAGATGCAATAAAAAATCCGAAAATTATTGAAGATAAAGAAAAAGTGCAAAAATACCTTCAAATGATTAAGGACGAAAACAAACGAATGCATGCCCAAGTTGAAAATGTTCTTAGAATTTCGAAATTAGAAAGAAACGAATTAAATATTGATAAAGAACCACAAGAAATTACAGATTTTATTGAAGAAGCTATTGATCATGTAAGTTTAATTTTAGAAGATAGAGAAGGAGAAGTGCATACGCATTTTAATGCCACTAGAACTACTGTACTTTTAAATGATATACATTTTACTAATGTATTGGTTAATATTTTGGATAACGCAATGAAATATTCGGTTGAAAAACCAATAATTAACGTGTACACGGAAAATATTAAAGATTATGTACTTATTAAAATAGAAGATAACGGAATAGGAATGACAAAAGCTGTTCAAAAAAAGGTTTTTGATAAGTTTTTTAGAGAACATACCGGTGACTTACATAATGTAAAAGGGCACGGATTAGGTTTAGCATATGTAAAACAAATTATTGACGACCATAATGGCGAGGTTTTTGTTGAAAGTGAAAAAGGAAAAGGAAGCATGTTTATAATTAAATTACCATTAATAAATTAAAATATGGAAGCAAAAAAAATATTATTAGTAGAAGATGATCCAAATTTTGGTTCGGTTTTAAGAGATTATTTATCATTAAATGATTTCGAAGTTACATTGGCTAAAAACGGAATGGAAGGTTTCGAGAAATTTAAAAAAGACACCTATGATTTATGTATTTTAGATGTTATGATGCCATACAAAGATGGGTACACATTGGCAAGAGAGATTAGAGAGCGAAATACAGAAGTGCCAATTATTTTTTTAACAGCTAAAACATTAAAAGAAGATGTTTTAAAAGGATATAAAGTAGGTGCAGACGACTATTTGAACAAACCGTTTGATTCAGAAGTATTATTAATGAAAATCAAAGCTATTATTCAAAGAAAAGCATCTGAAACAAAACCAGATTCCACCATTTTTGAGTTTACTATTGGTAAATTTCATTTAAATTCAAAATTGCGATTCTTAACTTTTGATAATCAGGAACCAATAAAATTATCTCCAAAAGAATCTGAATTATTAAAAATGTTAGCCCTTCATGAAAATGATTTAATGCCAAGAGAATTAGCATTAACAAAAATTTGGAGAGACGATAATTATTTCACTTCAAGAAGTATGGACGTTTACATTGCAAAACTTAGAAAATATCTAAAATTAGATGAACGTGTAGAAATTTTGAATATTCACGGAGAAGGTTTTCGTTTAGTAATAAATTCATAAAAAAAGGCTACCATTTGGTAGCCTTTTTTTATTAAAATTGCCAGCAAATAATCTGAGTAGTTTTGTTTCCATTAGTTAAATGAATTGTAGTACTGTTTTTAACTTCTACTTTCTTCATTTGTTTGTACAAAGGCTTTAGATGAGTTTTTTTAGAAACAATGGCGCTAAACCATTTACATTGATTTTTAAAGTGCACACTTTCGTAAATCAGGTTGGTTATAAAAGCCAATTCGCCACCTTCACACCATAATTCGTTGTTTTGTCCGCTAAAGTTTAATACAGGTTTATTGGTGATTTTCTGACCCAAGTTTTTGTTTTTACGTATCGAACCTTTTGCGGCTTCTGCTGCTGAGATATGAAAAGGTGGATTACAAATTACAAAATCAAATACTTCTTCCGATTCTAAGATATATTTTAAAACATTTCGCTTATTGTCATTAAATCTAACGGTTACGTTTTCGTTTAATTTTGGATTTTTACTTAAAATGGTTTCTGCAGATAATAAAGATTGCTTGTCCACTTCAGTTCCTACAAATGTCCAACCGTACTCATGATTTCCAATAATTGGATAAATACAATTTGCGCCTACGCCAATATCTAAAATTCTAACGGTATTTCCGGTTGGAACCACTCCGCCATTTGAAGCAGCTAATACATCTGCAATATGATGTATGTATTCCGCTCTTCCTGGAATAGGAGGGCATAAGTTGGTTTTAGGGATATTCCAGTATTCCAAATTGTAAAAATGCATTAATAACGCTTTGTTTAAGGCTTTTACAGCAATTGGATTAGAAAAATCGATAGACTTTTCTCCAGCTTTATTTAAGAATAAATGTAAGTTTAAATCGGGATGTGTTTTAATCAGTTGTACAAAATCATATCTGCCAACATGTTTGTTTCTTGGGTGTAAACCTTCAAAATAAAGGTTTGTTTCATTATTTTCCATATACTGTTGTAAGTCGCAAATTTACAATTAATAAAAGAGAATTACAGTATGATAAGAAACAAAAAAAATCCCAACCTTTCAGTTGGGATTTTATATAAGTAAGATATAAATATGATTAAACGTTGATTATTTCACTTTATTTACGATAGCTGCAAATGCTTCTGAGTGGTTCATGGCTAAATCGGCAAGAACTTTTCGGTTCAATTCGATGTTGTTAGATTTTACTTTACCCATAAACTGAGAATAGCTCATTCCGTATTGTCTTGCACCAGCGTTAATACGCATAATCCATAAGGCACGGAAATTTCTTTTCTTTTGTTTTCTATCACGGTAGGCATAGCACATTGCTTTTTCTACCGCATTTTTAGCGACTGTCCAAACGTTTTTACGTCTTCCGAAGAATCCTTTTGCTTGTTTTAATACTCTTTTTCTTTTAGCTCTTGTAGCTACTGAATTTACTGCTCTTGGCATAATTTTAAATGTTTTTTGTAGTAAGGCGACTTTATTAGTACTTCCGACTTCAATTGTCAGGCTGAGCCTGTCGAAGTCTGCCCACTCCAGGGTTATTAATTAGTTTTAACCAAACAACGTATTAAATAATATTTAATTGTTGTTTTATGCTTTTCTCATCTGTTTTATGAACTAAACCAGAGTGAGTTAAAGCTAATTTACGCTTTTTAGATTTTTTTGTCAAAATATGACTCTTAAAAGCGTGTTTTCTTTTGATCTTTCCAGAACCAGTAACTTTAAATCGTTTCTTAGCACTAGATTTTGTTTTCATTTTAGGCATTTTTTCCTAGGTATTTAATTTATTCTTACTTACTATCTTGATAGCTTTAAGCATTAGGCTTTTTATTGCTTTTTGCTCATTGCTTTATTTAACTTTTTTCTTTGAAGCAATGTATATAATCATACGTTTTCCTTCTAAAACAGGCATGCTTTCTACTTTTCCATATTCTTCTAAATCTTGAGCCAAACGTAATAATAAAATTTGTCCTTGCTCTTTATATATTATAGAACGTCCTTTAAAAAATACAAATGCCTTTAATTTTGAACCTTCTTGTAAGAATTTTAAAGCATTTTTTTTCTTAAATTCATAATCATGCTCATCGGTTTGAGGTCCAAAACGAATTTCTTTAATTACAACCTGACTAGATTTTGCTTTTAATTCTTTTTCCCTTTTCTTTTGTTGGTACAAGAATTTTCCATAATCCATCAATTTACAAACAGGGGGGTCTGCGTTTGGTGAAATTTCAACTAAGTCTACTTCCTGTTCCTCTGCAAATCGAAGTGCATCGGCCATTTTGTAAACGCCTGGTTCAATATTTTCACCCACTAAACGTACTTCAGCTACACCTCTAATTAAATTATTAATACGATGCGCCGCTACTTTTTCTACTCTAGGAGTGTAACTCCCTCTTCCTCTTCTAATTGCTATGACTCTGTAATTTTAGTTAAACTTTAAAATTGTTTCAATGTTTTGTTTATTTCTTCATTTACAATTTTTACGAATTCTTCAATTGTAACTGTAACATTCCCTTTTCCTTCCTGTCCATTTCGACGTACAGAAATGGTACCATTTTTTTCTTCCTCTTCACCAACTATTAACATAAATGGCATTTTTTGCATTTCTGCTTCTCTAATTTTCTTACCAATTGTTTCATTTCGGTTGTCAATTAGGGCGCGAATTTCGTGAATTTCCAGCAAATCTAAAACTTTTTTTGCATATTTTTCATATTTCTCACTTAAACTTAATATAATTGCCTGTTCTGGCATTAACCAAAGTGGGAAATTCCCTGCGGTATGTTCTAGTAAAATCGCAATAAATCGCTCCATGGACCCAAATGGCGCTCTGTGAATCATTACTGGACGATGTAATTTGTCATCAGCTCCTTTGTAAGATAGCTCAAAACGTTCAGGTAAATTATAATCCACTTGAATTGTTCCTAATTGCCAACTTCTCCCTAAAGCATCTTTTACCATAAAGTCTAACTTCGGACCATAAAAGGCAGCCTCGCCAGCTTCAATAACGTAATTTAATCCTTTGTCTTTTGCGGCACTAATAATAGCATTTTCGGCTTTTTCCCAGTTTTCAACGCTTCCGATATATTTGTCAGGATGATTTAAATCTCTTACAGAAACTTGCGCTGTAAAGTTCTCAAATCCTAATGAACCAAACACATATAATACTAAATCAATTACATTTTTAAATTCTGTATCCAATTGGTCTGGCATGCAGAAAATATGTGCATCATCTTGAGTAAACCCTCTTACACGAGTTAAGCCATGTAATTCTCCAGATTGTTCATATCTATAAACGGTACCAAATTCGGCATAACGTTTTGGTAAATCTTTGTAAGACCAAGGTCTAGAATTGTATATTTCACAGTGATGTGGACAGTTCATAGGTTTTAATAAAAACTCTTCACCTTCAGCTGGAGTAGTTATTGGTTGAAAACTATCTGCACCATATTTGGCATAATGTCCAGAAGTTACATATAATTCTTTCTGGCCAATATGTGGTGTTACTACTTGTTCGTATCCTGCTTTCTTTTGCGCTTTCTTTAAAAATTGTTCTAATCTATCGCGTAAAGCAGCACCTTTTGGTAGCCATAATGGTAAACCTTGCCCGACACGTTGTGAAAAATGGAATAAATCTAATTCTTTACCTAATTTTCTATGATCACGTCTTTTAGCTTCTTCTAATAATTCTAAATAGTCCGTTAAATCTTTCTGTTTTGGAAATGAAGTTCCGTAAACACGTGTCAACTGTTTGTTTTTTTCATCACCACGCCAATAAGCACCAGCAATGCTCATGATTTTCACAGCCTTAATTATCCCTGTATTCGGTATGTGTCCACCACGACATAAATCTGTAAACGTAGCATGATCACAAAAAGTAATGGTGCCGTCTTCTAAATTAGAAATTAATTCTGTTTTGTACTCGTTGTCTTTATATTTTTCTAATGCTTCGGCTTTAGTTACAGCACGCATTTTAAATTCATGCTTCTCTCTTGAGATTTCTAAAACGCGGTCTTCAATCTTCTTGAAATCAGCATCCGTAATTTTATGATCCCCAAAATCTACATCATAATAAAAACCGTTATCAATTGCAGGTCCTAGTGTTAATTTAATTCCAGGGTATATTTCTTCAAGCGTTTGTGCCATTACGTGTGAAGTCGAATGCCAAAATGCTTTCTTTCCTTCTTTATCATTCCATGTATATAAGGTAAGTGTACCATCAGTGGTTAACGGGGTAGATGTTTCTATCGTTGTATCATTATAATTAGCTGAAATCACATTTCTAGCAAATCCTTCGCTAATATTTTTAGCAACATCCATTGGAGTTACGCCTTGCGAAAACTCTCTTACCGATCCATCGGGTAAAGTAACTTTAATCATCGTTTAATTTTTATTGAGGAGCAAAGATAATACAATCCAATATTTCCTACAATACATATAGGAATAGTTTTTTTAACATCCATTTCCTGCTCTCCGTTATATCTTTTTTTTTGTTATTACCCTTCAAAACCACAAAAGGGCTCCCGTTCTTTTCAGGGCTATTGGCTTGTTTTTCTGGTTTACTTCCCCAGTACAACTTTTTCAATAA
>RDXY01000009.1 GCA_004293045.1 Flavobacteriia bacterium
AAATGCCCTTTTAAGTTACATTCACGAAACAGGAAAATCCGATTTTGTGGATGGAAAAATGATTTTCTTACAAGGAAGTCCAGAAATGGAGAAAAAAAACGGAATTAAACTAGGCCGTCTTTCTGGAATTGTGGCCCATTTTGTGCCAAAATATTTACAAAAAAACCGATTACCAAGTTGGAAAACCAATTGTATTGAAGATTGGGAAACCAAAGTAGATGCCATTGTAGAAGAAACATTTGATCAAAACATGACGGTGATTTCAGGTATTCCTAGTTGGGTGCAAATGTATTTCGAAAAATTAAAAACTAAATCGAATTTGCCTGTTGGCGAGTTGTTTAAAAATTTCAATTTATTCATTTATGGCGGTGTGAATTACGAACCATATCGTGCCAAATTTGAACAATTAATAGGCAGAAAAGTAGATTCAATTGAATTATTTCCTGCTTCCGAAGGTTTTTTTGCTTATCAAGATTCGCAATCCGAAAAAGGGATGTTATTACTACTGAATTCTGGAATTTTCTACGAATTTATTAAAGTAGATGATTTTTTTAACGAAAATCCTAAAAGACTGACAATTAGCGAAGTAGAAATTAATGTAAATTATGTTTTGATTATTTCTACCAATGCAGGACTTTGGGCCTACAATATTGGCGATACAATTGCGTTTACTTCTACAAAACCGTATCGAATTATTGTTACTGGAAGAATTAAACATTTCATCTCTGCTTTTGGCGAACATGTGATTGGAAAAGAAGTAGAAAATGCCCTACAAAACGCTACTTTAGGAACAAAAATAAGCGTAAATGAGTTTACAGTTGCGCCACAAATTAATCCAAAAAACGGTTTGCCATATCACGAATGGTTCATAGAATTTGATTCGGAACCTGAAGATTTGGAGGGTTTTGCACAGAAAATTGATTTAGAAATGCGACAACAAAATGTCTATTACGATGATTTGATTAAAGGCAGCGTGTTGCGAACTTTAGTAATTACGAAAGTGGCAAAAAAGGGTTTTCAAAATTATATGAAATCTATGGGTAAATTAGGAGGACAAAACAAATTACCAAGATTAAGTAACGATAGAAAAATTGCTGATTTTTTTGTAAAGTAAAAGAATAATTTGTTACTTTTCTGTATACAAAAGTGAACGAAAACGGACTATAGAATAAATTTATTACCTTTGTTGGTTATAAAATAGAAATTAATGAAAGACATTAAAAACATTTCGCGTTCTCGGGCGCAAGAATCGTCGGCAGCTATCGAACGATTGTATATTACCATGCGACACTTATTCAACAGAGGTTTTTACAAACCAATGGGGGTTTCAGGAGAAACCTTACGTGAAGCTTTATTATCCTTACGACCAGAAATTTATGGTTCCATTGCAGAAGAAAAAGTAGAGTTAAACGGTTTATTATATGTAATTGAGCGTTTACCAATAGGAATTGAGCAATGTCGTTATATCAATTTAACGTCGGATGAAGGCTATGCGAATTCGCACTTTAAAGCCATTGTTCCTCCAAAAAGAAGAAGAAATTGTTATCGTATAGATGACGAACAAATGAATATTGAAATTACCCGAGGCCGTTCAGATATTTATGATATTTTAACCCATTTAACGTTTATTTTTATTGAATCGCACAAAATTAAAGATAGAGTTTTAATTGACGATGAAGGCTTGGTATCTCGCGATTGGCAAAAACTGGAACAATTTGCCCTTCAAACTAAAAAATTAACGCAAGTTGAAAGGGAAATTGCAATATCGCACGCATCTAACGTGTTAGGAAGAACCTTTGCAGAAGTTCAAGATATTTATGATGGGTTTGCCACCACTGAAGCGCCAGAGCGTTTTTTACAAATTATATATTGGTTAGGAAAAATCGCAATTGAAGAAATAGTAGATAATAACAAACGCACCATTACGTTTAGTCCGATTTTAAGAGAACGACTAGGACATCATATTTATGGTGAAATTTGGGCCAACAACATCAAAGAAACGCTTAGCAAAAACAACTTATTAGAAAGACCGATTCATGTGATTAGTGCGAATATGCATAGCGTAATGAATTCTGTTTTTGCACCATCGGTTTTAGCCGCAAAATACAAAGGAAAAGAAGCTTTTCAAATTTATGAAGATTTAAGTTCTTCAGCACATAAAGATTTACGAACGAAAGTAGAAGAAGTGGCGTTGCAGCAAGGAATGATTTCATTACCAGACACTTCAGGAACGAATATTGATGTTCAAATTTTTGACACAGCAAAATTCGATTGGAAAAAAACAGCCTTTCCATCGGCAACTTTAAAAGAAAAACCTGTGCTTATTGTAATGGATTATGCTTTTGGCGAACAAGCATACGAAACTATTGATGAGCTTTTAAAACCGTATAAAGTTGATAAAACCAAGATATTTTTAAATGTAGAATCGGTTTCTATCATGGGTAAAGCAGGAATTTTAGAAGGCGGTAAAGGAGACATTATGATTCCTAACGCACATGTAAATGAAGGAACGGCCGATAATTATCATTTCGAAAATGAACTTACAATAGAAATGTTCGAAGGAAATGGGATACCTGTTTTTTCAGGACCAATGATAACTGTGTTAGGCACTTCTTTACAAAATAGAGATTTACTAAAATTTTTCCATGAATCAACTTGGGAAGCCATTGGTTTAGAAATGGAGGGTTCGTATTATCAAAAAGCCATTCAATCTGCTTCAAGAATTAGAAAAAGCATCAATACCAATGTAAAAGTAAGATATGCGTATTACGCTTCAGATAATCCTTTAGAAACCGGAAGCACTCTGGCTTCTGGAGGCTTAGGAACCACAGGCGTAAAACCAACGTATTTAATTACCATTAAAATATTAGAACAAATTTTTAACGTAAACTAAGAGTATGAGTACAAATTCTCAAGAGCAGGAAATTGATTTAAGCCAAATTGGAAAAAGTATAACAAAAGTATTCCAAAAAGGAATAAACAAGTGTTTCGATTTGTTGTTTTTTATACAAAAGAAACTAGTAATTGTGTTTGTTTTATTTGTTATTGGAGGGGGTTTAGGTTTTTATTTTGACAAAGAGCCTAACTATACAAATAATATTGTGGTCGCTCCTAATTTTGGAAGTAACGAGTATTTGTACGATAAAATAAATTTAATTTCTTTAAAATTAAAAGAAAAAGACCAAACATTTTTTACTAAAATTGGTATTAAAAATATTAAAGATTTTATTTCAATTGATATTCAACCTATAAACGGAATTTATAATTTTATTAATTCGGAAAGTCAAAAAAACAATTTTGAATTGGTTAAATTAATGGCTGAAGATGGTGACCTTGAAAAAATTATAGAAGACAATACCACCAGTAAAAACTATTATTTACATGCAATAAATATTAAAACCGCTATAGCCTACAATCAAAAAGATTTAATTGATCCAATAGTAAACTATTTACAACAATCAGATTATTTTATTAAACTTCAGAAAATACAACAAAACAACTTAGAAGAAAAAATAACAGCTAATACTTCAATTATTAATCAGATTGATCAAATTGTTTTAAGTTTAAGTCAAAACAAAACAGGAAGTAGTGTTTCAATATCTGAAAACACGGGATTAAGTGATTTAATACAAAAAAAGGATAATTTAATTATTGAAAATCAAAAATTAGCAACCAACAGATTAGAATTTGAAAAAATAATTAAAGATCAAGATATAGTTACAAATCAAATTAATACAAGCGGTGCAAACAATAAAATGAAATTTATTTTACCGTTATTATTTGTATTATTTTATTTAGTAAGCTATTGGTTTTCTAAAACATATAAACAACAAAAAAAACGTATTCAAGCGTCATGAAAAACATTTTAGTAACTGGCGGAGCCGGATTTATTGGAGCAAATTTTGTTCCTTATTTTATAGCGAATAATCCTGATTATCATTTGGTAAATTTAGACGCATTAACGTATGCAGGAAATTTAGAAAACGTGTCAGAAGTTGAAAATCATGAACGATATACGTTTGTGAAAGGCGATATTGTAGATGCCGAATTTGTAAAAAGTTTATTTGAAAACTATCAATTTCATGATGTAATTCATTTCGCCGCAGAAAGTCATGTTGACAATTCTATTTCAGGTCCAGAAGCGTTTATTAAAACTAATGTTTTAGGAACATTTAATTTATTAGATACGGCCAGAAAACTTTGGATGTCTGCACCAAATCAATATAATTCAGATTTTGTAAACGCACGTTTTCATCACGTTTCTACAGATGAGGTATACGGAACATTGGGCGAAACAGGTTTGTTTGAAGAAACTACGCCTTATGCGCCAAATAGTCCATATTCAGCATCAAAAGCAGGTTCAGACATGATTGTTCGTAGTTATTTTCATACCTATGGCATGAATGTAGTAACTACTAATTGTTCCAATAATTACGGACCAAAACAACATAATGAAAAACTCATTCCAACTATAATTCGTAAAGCAATTTCTGGGGAAAATATTCCTATTTACGGAGACGGTAAAAATGTTCGCGACTGGTTATATGTTTTAGACCATTGTAAAGGAATTGAATTAGCATTTAAAACCGGAAAAGCCGGAGAAACATACAATATTGGAGGGCGAAACGAACGCAATAATTTATATATTGTAGATACGGTTTGTACTATTTTAAATGAATTAAAACCAAAAGCATCTGGAAAATACCAAGACCAAATTACATTTGTAACAGACCGACCAGGCCATGATTTACGTTACGCAATTGACGCAACAAAAATTGAAACCGAATTGGGATGGAAAGCGGATGAAAATTTCGAAACAGGTATTAAGAAAACAATAAAATGGTATATTAACAAGTTTTAAGTTTTAAGATTAAGTTGAATCATTCAGCTTTTCACTTTTCACTTTTCACTTTTCACTTATAAATTTATGAAAGGAATTATATTAGCCGGAGGCTCAGGAACTCGCTTACACCCATTAACTTTAGCCGTAAGTAAACAATTAATGCCTATTTACGATAAACCGATGATTTATTACCCGCTTTCAACTTTGATGTGGGCAGGAATTAACGAAATATTAATTATTTCTACACCTCACGATTTGCCGTTATTTCAAAATTTATTGGGGGACGGAAGTCAATTAGGTTGTCGTTTTGAATATGCTGTTCAAGAACACCCAAATGGATTAGCAGAAGCATTTATTATTGGAAAAGAATTTGTAGGAAACGATAAAGTAGCTTTAGTTTTAGGCGACAATATTTTCTACGGAACTGGATTGGCGGAATTGCTTCAAGCAAACAATGATCCAGACGGCGGAATTGTTTACGCGTATCACGTACACGATCCGGAACGTTATGGAGTAGTAGAATTTGACGCAACAGGTAAAGTGCTTTCCATAGAAGAAAAGCCAACTCAGCCTAAATCAAATTATGCCGTTCCAGGGATTTATTTTTATGATAATTCTGTAATTGAAATTGCGGCAAACATACAGCCAAGTCACCGTGGCGAATTGGAAATTACCGACATTAATAAAGCCTATTTAGAACAAGGGAAATTAAAAGTTAGTATTTTAGATAGAGGAACAGCTTGGTTAGATACAGGAACATTTCAATCCTTAATGCAAGCAGGGCAATTCGTTCAAGTTATCGAAGAGCGACAAGGATTAAAAATTGGTGCTATAGAAGAAGCGGCATATAAAATGGGCTTCATCAACGCAGATCAGTTGAAAAAAATTGCTGCACCACTTCTAAAAAGTGGCTATGGAACACATTTAATGAGTATAATTTAAGTAGTAAGATTTTTAGAATTAAGTAGTAAGAATAAAATTAATTTCATTATTAATATTGTTTTTGACATTATAATTGACTTTTGACATTGAACAAATGAAATTTATAGAAACCAAATTAAAAGGATGTTTTGTCCTTGAGCCAAAAATAATAAAAGACGAACGCGGGTATTTTATGGAAAGTTTCAACGAGAATACTTTTTTTGAAGGTATAGGGCAAAAAATTGCTTTTGTTCAGGACAATCAGTCTTTTTCAACTAAAGGGGTTTTACGAGGATTACACTATCAAACCGGAGATCATGCGCAAGCTAAATTAGTACGAGTTTTACAAGGTGAAGTATTAGATGTCGCAGTTGATATAAGACCTAATTCACCGACTTTTGGACAATACGAATCGGTACTATTAACAGCAGTAAACCAAAAACAATTTTTTATTCCAAGAGGTTTCGCCCATGGGTTTTTAGTATTGAGCGAAACAGCGACTTTTTTTTACAAATGTGATAATTTCTACAATAAAGACGCAGAAGGCGGATTAATCTATAACGACCCAACTATAAATATTGATTGGAATTTTCCTTTGGAACAACTGATTATTTCAGAAAAAGATCAAATATTGCCTACTATAAATAATGCAAAAAAAGCATGGTAGTCTTAGTAACAGGCGCTAACGGACAATTAGGACAAGCTATTCAGTCGATTTCAGGAAATTTTCCTGCAATCGATTTTGTGTTTTGTATTTCATCAGAATTAAATATTACTGACAAAACCAATTGCGAATCCATTTTTCAAAAATTCAAACCTAATTTTTGCATAAATACTGCGGCGTATACCGCAGTTGATAAAGCGGAAACAGAATCTGAAAAGGCCTATGCTATCAATGTAATAGGAGCACAAAACTTAGCTGCCGTTTGTAAAATCCACGACACTATTTTACTTCATGTTTCCACAGATTTTGTTTTTGACGGATTAGCCAATCAACCTTATTTAGAAGAAGATATTCCAAATCCAACAGGCGTTTATGGCGTAACCAAATTACAAGGCGAACAAGCCATCGAAAGCACTTGGAATAAACATTTTATTATTAGAACCTCTTGGGTATATTCGCAATTTGCCAATAATTTTATGAAAACTATGTTGCGACTGGCATCTGAAAGAGATAGTTTATCTGTAGTTTCAGATCAAATCGGCTCACCAACAAACGCTGTGGATTTAGCGGAGTGCTTATTAACTATTATTAGCACCCAACACCTATCACCCAACACCCAACACCCTTTTGGAATTTACAATTTCAGTAATGAAGGGCAATGTAGCTGGTATGAGTTTGCAGCGGAAATATTTAAACAACATCAACTATCGGTTAACGTAAATCCTATACCTTCTTCGGCCTACCCGACACCCGCTAAAAGACCCGCTTATAGTGTGTTAGATAAATCAAAAATAAAAACGGTTTTTGGAATCAATATATCAAATTGGCAAGAACAAATAAAAAAATAAAAAGATGAACCCAACTATATCCATTGTAAGCCCAGTTTATAGGGCAGATAAAATAGTAGAAAACTTAGTTTTGGAACTAAAAAATACGGTTAATAAAATGGGTGTTTCTTATGAAATTATTTTAGTTGACGACAGAAGCAAGGATAATTCTTGGGAGGTTATGAAAAAAATAGCTCAGGAACACAGGGAAGTAAAGTGCATCCGATTAAGTAGAAATTTTGGTCAACACCCTACTATTATGGCGGGATTAAGTCAGGCAACAGGAGAATGGATAGTGGTAATGGATTGTGACTTACAGGACCAACCAAAAGAAATAAGTAAACTATATGAAAAAGCACTTGAAGGTTTTGAAGTAGTCCAAGCCAGAAGAACCGTTAGAGAAGATAGTTTTTTTAAAAAAATGTATTCTAAAGTATTTTCTAAAATATACGGGTTTTTTACCAATACGGTTTATGATAATGAAATTGCAAATTTTGGTATTTATCATAAAAAAGCCATTCAATCTGTTCTACAGCTGGGTGATAGTATTAAATTTTTCCCCCTTTTTATTAATTTTGTTGGTTATAATACAATATCAATACCTGTGGAACACGCAAAAAGAGAGGAAGGAAATTCAACCTATAGTTTTTCAAAATTAATTAGCTTAGCCTTTAATACTATAATTTCGTTTTCAAACAAACCCTTAAAATTAGTTGTCAAATTTGGCATGTTAATTTCTGCGCTTTCTTTTGGCATAGGAGTGTATTATTTATACCAAGCTATGAATAACGAAATTGCCGTATTAGGGTATACATCAATTATAGTTTCTATTTGGTTTTTATCAGGCATTATAATTACAACTATTGGTGTAACAGGAATTTACATTGGAAAAATATTTGATCAAACAAAAAACAGACCCGTATATATAATTGATGAAATCGTATGCTTAAAAAACTAGAATGGGATTCCGCTTTTTTTAATTTGAATGTTGGAGAATTAACCCTTGATTCTTTTTCAACAGGTATAGACTTGTCTGGTTTTGATTTACTATATGTGCTTTCAAAAGAGGAAACAACATATAATATACCGAGTTTTACAAAAACTTTTTCAGAGGAAAAAGTTAAATTTAGCAAGAAATTACAACCGCTTGAAGTGCCTAGTTCGGCTATTTGTTCTATTTTTGATTGTTCATATACCCTTGAAGATCTTTACGAATTAGTCTATGAGAGCGGCAAACAAAGTCGGTTTTTATTGGACAAAAAATTTACCGAAGCAAAATTTAAAGAATTATATCGTTTATGGATTGAAAATTCTTTAAACAAACAATTTGCCGACGATATTTTTGTTTACAGAGAAAACAATCTTATTTTAGGCCTAGTGACTTTTAAATTAGTGAAAGACACCGCCACTGTAGGGTTGATTGCAGTAAATCCAGAGGCTCAAGGAAAAGGAATTGGCGGAAAACTCATACATGCTTTGGAATATTTTTTAGTTAAAAAAAAGGGCAAATCAATTATTATCCCAACACAAATGACAAATACTCAAGCTTGTAATTTTTACACTAAACAAGGTTATAAAATTATAGAACAAACCACAATTACTCATTATTGGAAAGATTAATTTCATGAACAAGTTAGTTACTAAAATAGCTCAAAACAAATGGCTTATATTAATTATGATACTAGCCGTAGTACTTCGCTTCTATCATCTAGATTTTCAGTCTATGTGGTTAGACGAATTGTATACGATGGCGGTAACGAATCCTGATTTAACATGGAGTCAATTTCATGAAGAAATTGTTACTAGAGAAAGCTTCCCTTTTTTATATTTTATTATTGTAAAAGGGTTTTATGTTGTATTTGGTTACACTAGTCTTGTTGCCCGAATGGTTTCTGTGCTTGCAGGAATTTTAGGGGTATATGCAATTTATTTGTTGGGAAAAAAAATTCACACCAAACAAGTAGGTTTGTTTGCCTCATTATTTGTTGCAGTTAGTAATTATCATATTTATATTTCTCAAGATGCAAGGGCGTACTCACTTTATTTTTTATTTGTCTGTTTGTCATTTTACACCCTGCTTATTTATATCAAAAAACCAACATGGAAATTCGTTCTATTATATGCCTTAACAACAGGTTTTTTAGTAAATTTTAATTTTTTTGCTCCTATAAATGTCGTTTCACAGGGCTTAATTTTGTTGTGTTTATTGTTTCTTTTACCCAAAAACAAAAGGATTGCCTTTATACAAAAAGGAGCTGTAGCGGTCTTTATAATTTTTGGAGCGTTTATTGTAAATTACCAAAAATTAAAAGAATTATTAAACTATAAGAAATTTTGGACACCAGCACCACAAGACGATTCGTTGGCTATAATCTTTAAGAACTTTTTTGGAAATTCGGAAATACTTCTTGCGTTGATTACTCCTTTTATGGTGTATTATTTACTTTTAATTTTTAAGAATAAAGAGCCAAAAAAATGGACCTACAACAAAGTGATAAAGAACAAATTGTTTTTTGGTTTCTTGGTTTTATTTTTTTGGTTTTTTGTCTTTTTGTCTTTTTTATTTGTAAAATCATACGGACCTATATCTTACTTATTAACTCGATATTTTGTGAGTGTAATACCGGTTATATTTATATGCCTTGCCATTACCATTGCATCAATAAAAGGGACTGTAGGAAAAGGAATAGCTGTGTTTGTGATGGTATTTTTTATGTTGACTCATCTTTTTGTTGTTAAAAAACAATTTACAACCATTACACATGCACAATATAGAGAAGCAGCAACTTTTGTTAAAACAAACAACATACAAAACGCACCTACTTATAGCAATCAAGAATATTGGTATAAATTTTATTTTAGACCCGAGCAAACAAAAATTAAATTAAAAAATTTATCTTTAAACGATATTCATACACAATTAAAAAAATACCCAAGCAAGATGACTTCGTTTTGGTATATAGATGCTTTTAAACGCTTTGATTCGGTAAACAAACCTACTACCGAATTTTTAAACAAACATTTCACTGTTAAAAAGCAATATAAAGGCTATCGTGCATGGGCAACGTATTATGAATTAAAAAAATAAAGCAGATGATACCATTTAATAAACCTTATTTTACAGGAAAAGAAACGGAATATATTAAAGAAGCAGTAGCATCTGGTCGTATATCGGGCAACGGTAAATACACCAAAAAATGTCAACAATTTTTTGAAGAAAAATATGGTTTTAAAAAAACACTTTTAACAACATCTTGTACAGATGCGTTAGAAATGGCCGCCATACTTATCAATCTTAAAGAAGGAGATGAAGTAATTATGCCTTCATATACTTTTGTTTCAACCGCTAATGCTTTTGTCTTAAGAGGTGCGAAAATCGTTTTTGCAGACAGTTTACCTAATCATCCAAATATGGATTGTTATACATTGGAAGCATTAATCACTCCAAAAACAAAAGTAATTGTCCCAGTACATTATGCTGGAGTAGCTTGTGATATGGATGTGATTATGGAATTAGCCAAAAAACACAACTTGTTTGTGGTTGAAGATGCTGCTCAAGCTATAGATAGCTATTATACAGGAAAAGACGGAATTAAAAAACCATTGGGTTCCATTGGGCATTTAGCCGCATTTTCTTTTCATGAAACGAAGAATATTATTTCTGGTGAAGGCGGAATGTTAGCCATAAATGACGAGCAATTTATAAACAGAGCGGAAATTATTTGGGAAAAAGGGACGAATCGTTCTGCTTTTTTTAGAGGAGAAGTAGACAAATATGGCTGGGTTGATATTGGAAGTTCTTTTTTACCTTCTGAAATTATTGCGGCTTTTTTATGGGCTCAACTGGAAAATTTAGAAGATATTCAAAAAACCAGAAAGTCACATTGGGAGCAATACAACTCCTTACTTTCCGAATGGGCAAATCATAATAAAATTAGTTTGCCAGAAATTCCAAACTATGCTACAAATAATGCACACATGTTTTTTTTAGTATGTAAAAATTTAGAGCAAAGAACAAGTCTAATTCAACATTTAAAAGAAAACAACATTCTGGCTGTTTTTCACTATATCAGTTTGCATAAAAGCCCTTTTTATAAGGAAAAACACGATGATAGAATCTTGCCTGAAACAGACAAATTTACAGATTGTTTACTACGTTTACCATTATTTTATGAGCTAGAAAGCGATTCAGTCGTTAGTGTTTTATTAAATTATAACTAAAAAACGCTTCCAAGTATTTGGAAGCGTTTTTTAGTTATATATATTTTATTCAAAATATAATTTAGCTCCTTTTTTATCGCTTATTTTAAAAATGGCCACACCATTAACCATTTTTATTGAACCTTCATTTGGCCAAACAGGAATAGTATCAATTGAATCTTTAATACTTTCATATTGTTCCTTGTTAACCATATTAAAATCGGCAATGTTTGATAATTTGAAAAAATTATTAACCCTATAATTATCTGCTTCTCCCCATTGAAAAATTGAACCTCCAAAAATCTCACTTCTTTCTAATCTATAAACTTGATGTTTATCAAATTCATAAAAACCATGAAAATAGACAACCTTTTCTGTTGTTTCAAAATTTGGATATTTTTTTAGTAATAAATCATACATTTTCTCAGCATTTCTTTTATCGTATAAATATATTTTATTACAAGCATAAAAAAGAGAGGTAATAAAATAAATATTACAAATAATTATTGAAATAACTAATAAATTTGAAACATTAGATGCAATAGTATTTTTAAAATTATTTATTGTAAATACAATGATAAAAGCAAACACCAGTCCTGAAGTAACATAAATTCTTGGGGGATGATAACCGTTTCTAATAAAAAAAGAAACTAAAAACGGACTTAAAAGAAGAAAAAACAATATTAGAAACCGGATCACAAAAAATTTCTTTTTTATAATAAATTGTACGAATAAAAGTAAACTTAAAATTAAAACAATCACATATAATTTTTCGCCATAATAAAAATTGCCTTTTAAATTTTCTTTCCAGATATCAAAAAACAACGTAAACACATTATTTGTACTTCCGGAAGTAAAAGATTGCAAATAACCACCGTCTTCAATTGGCGGACAAATAATTTTTACAGAAACCCAATAAAGTAGCGCAGAAAAAAGTAATAATCCACCAAAAACTAAAGCCTTATTAAATTCTTTTTTTAAATTAAAATCTATTTTATATGTATTTAGAAAAAAATGAATTACATATATTGTAGCAGGTACAATAATTAAAATTTGATATAATGAAGTTATAAACATGATTAATAATGATGCAACTAACAAGTAAATTATGGTTTTTATTTTAGATTGATTATTAATTTGATTGATAAAAATTTCCACACTTAATACAGCCAAAACCATACCTAAACCCGCAATGTCAGACATCATATAAAAAACTACCTGATAAGATATTTGAGGAAACGTAATAAATAATCCACAAAAAAGAAAGGCAGAGACTTCATTAAAATTAAATAACTTTGATAGTCTAACAGCAGTTACACTAAACAAAAACAACCCCAAAAGCAAAGTAAAATACTCTAAATGACCTTTAAAAAGATGAAATCTAATTAGGTTTTGACCCCATCGTCCTAAATTCATTCCGAAATCTGCAAGAATAGGAATCTCATTATCTACACTTAAAGTAAAATTAGAAAGTGCAAAACCATATGATATTATTGACAATAAAATTGTAAAAATATAAAGTTTAAAATCATGCTGAAAAATTTTATTTTGTATATTGTCCATAATGTTTTATTAATAGATTTAAATTAAAGCGAAAGTAATATTTAATTTGTGAAATAAAAAAAATATGCTTTATTTTGCTTAGAATTTAAAATACAATGATTATGAAAAATAATTTATTAATATTACTATTTTGTGTGTTTAGTTTTTTTGGATGCAATGATAAATCTTCTAATAATTTAAATGGTTCAAATCAACCAGGTCAAACAGTTAGTCCATTTAAAGTATCATTAAAATTTATCGCAGAAAACAATGATGATTTCTGTTTGCTTTACACGGAAGATGGAACAATAAATTTTGGAGATAAAGCAATTTGGAAAGGTTTTGAAGGAAGTAAAAACGAACAAGTTATTGAGTTTCTTTTTTCTGAAGGAATTGTTCCTACTCAATTAAGATTAGATTTAGGTATTAAACCTGAAAAACAAGATGTTATATTAAAATCTATTATTATGGAATATAATGGTAAAAAGAGAGAAATAATAGGAGCAGAAATGGGGAATTTTTTTAGAGCCGATGAAAGTAATTGTAAGTTTGATTCTAAAACTGGTATTGTAAGTGCAAATATTGAAAACGGAAAAAGAAAAAACCTTTGTCTTTACCCACAAGAGCCTACTTTGAGTCAAGAAATAGAAAAATTAGCTAAATAATTGGTTTTTACAAATTCAAAAAAAAGTGAACGAAAGTTCACTTTTTTTTTGAAATAAAATCTTTATTTTTACGTTACAAATGAAAGACTTTATGAAAACAAAAAAAATAATTATTATTTTACTATTCTCCTTCTTTTTATTTAATTGTGATGATCTTATTAATTCAAATCAATTAGTTTTAAAACTTGATGCAGTTATTCAAAAAACGGATTCTATTAATATTTACTATACCAAAAACAAAGACATAAATTTTATTTACAAACAATCTTTTTGGACAAAAGTTATTGGCAGTAAAAAAAACCAAAACATTCAAATTGTTTTCCCAGATTCCATTCAACCAAAACAAATTCGTTTAGATTTTGGAAGTAACATTTCTCAAAAGGAGGTGGTTTTAAACAAAATGGATTTCACATTTAAGAATAAAAGTTTTTCTGTAAAAGGGAAAGAAATTTTTTACATTTTTAGAGTGGATGAAAACAACACAGTTGTTGACAAACGAAATGGTAGCATTAACAGAAAAAATCCAAAACAAATTAATGGCCCATCACTTTACCCAAAAGGAGACAAATTATTCAAAAGATTGAATCAACTTTATTCAGAAAAATAAATGGTAAAGTTGCTTAAAAAAATACTTTTTCATCAGCAATTTCAAAAACTAGGTATTTATGGTTTTGGACAATTGTTCAATTTAGTTACCCCTTTATTAGTAGTTCCATATATTGTAAATGTTTGTGGAGAAGAAAATTTTGGAAAAACGGCCGTTGGTATGGCTATTTGCTTTTTTCTAATTGTTTTTATTGATTTTGGTTCCGATATTATTGGTGTTAGAGAAGTGGCTATAAACCGAGAAAATCAAAAAGAACTAAATAAAATTTTCACTACAACATATGCTGTTAAAGCAATAATTTTAATTGGGGTGCTTTTAATTACTGCAATTTTAATTTCTACTATTCCGTTTTTTAAAATAGAAAAAACAATGTTTTTCTTAGGGTTATCTGTTTTGGTTGGGCAATTTATAAATCCAACTTGGTTTTTGCAAGGGATAGAAAACGTAAAATGGATTACACTTTTAAATATTGTTTCTAAAACAATTTATTTAATTGCAATTTATACTACTATAAAACAAGAATCGGATTATATATTCGTAAATTTATGGTGGGGAATTGGCATGATTGTAGCCAATTTATATGTTTTTGTATTAATATTAAAAAAACATAAGTTTAGCTTTTCTCAAATAAATATTGCTGAAGTTAGAAGTCATATTAAAAATGATTTTTCCATGTTTTCTTCACAAATATTTGTTTCGCTCCAGTTGTATGCTCCAGTTGTCTTAATTAGTTATTTCGGAAGCAATTTGATGGCTGGTCAGTATAGGATTGTTGAACAAATTATTGTTGTTTTTAAAACGTATATTTTTCTTTTTTTCAACTATGTTTTTCCAAAAGTTTGTTATTTGCTAGACGTAGACGCTAAAAGAGGAATTAAAAACTGGAAAATTTATAATGGGGTCAACTTTGTATTTGTAATTTTTGGGATGACTTTCTTTTTTCTTTTTTCATATGAAATTGTTTCTTATTTCAATCCAACCAACCGTTATGTTTTAAGTAGTTTGTTAGAAGTAGCCGTTTTTATTCCAGTACTTTTAGCCATTTCTATTCCATTAAAACAATTGATTTTAGGTTATAATTTTAAGAAGTTTTATGTAAGAGTAACTTCAATTATGGTGGTTTTTAATTTACTTGCTATAGTGATATTGTTACCCTACTATCAAGTATATGGGGTTTTTTATTCTCTACTTGCTACAGATTTAATCATTATAATTTTCTATCTTTATAGACTAAAAAATAAGTTGTAAAAGATATGATTCAAACCTTATTTCAAAAATTATTAAATAAAGCCGGTAAGAGCTATACTCTAGATTCTGAAATACCCTCAGGATTATTTATTAAGAACTTAATAAAACGTTTGGTAATGTTGCTTAGAGGTTATTTCTTTTTATATCAAAAAGTATTCTTAGGCAAAAACTGTAATATCTCTCATAAACCAAATATCCTTTTTAGAAAAAATGTAACTATTGAAAATGATGTTACAATTGATGGTTATGCCAAAAACAAATTAATTTTTGGTGATAACGTAAAAGTAGGCGCATATTCGTTAGTTAGTTGTACCAGTCATTTGTCTAAATATGGAGTCGGTTTAACAATTGGAAACAATTCTGCTTTTGGAAGATTTACGGAGTTTGGCGCAGCTGGAGGAATCGAAATTGGAAATGATGTTATCGCAGGTTCTTATATAAGTTTTCATTCGGAAAACCATAATTTTTCAGATTCATCTCTATTGATAAGAGATCAAGGTGTTACTTCAAAAGGAATAAAAATAGGAAATAATGTTTGGATTGGCGCAAAAGCCACTTTTTTAGACGGCTCAATCATTGGTAATAATTGTGTGGTTGCTGCAGGAGCAGTTGTAAATGGCATATTCCCTAACAATGTAATTATTGGTGGAGTACCAGCTAAAATTTTAAAAGAAATCTAATAATGAAGTTGATTTTAAATAAAGAATTATATTATCAAATCTTGTTCATGATTTGTGTCATAGTTCCTTTTTTTAATAACTATGAGTTATCCTTTTTGGTATGGCTTATCGCTACTTTATTCACAATAAAAAACAAATATTCTTTGCCTTTATTAAAGTATTTAAGTTATTTTATCTTAATTTTTTGCTTGTCATTTTTTGTTAGTTTGTTTTTCAATTATAAGTTATATTTTGTAATTAGAGACATCACTTATTTGCTAAAACCTATTTTCGGGTTAATTTTAGGCTACCAATTATTTTACAATAAAACTAAAAACCCATTTCAATTTATTGTATATGCAGGAATTGCAATTGCTTCGTACCATTTGTTTTTGGTGGTTTGGGGTATCGCAATGGAAGGCGCAAGAAACGTTAGAGAAATTAGAGAACATGGTGGTTATTTTAATGATTTTGAGGTTTACACGTTAATTATTTTATTATTTCATGCACAATTTCAATTAAATTTCACCAAACAAAAAACTAGAATATTTATATGTATTTTAGCTCTATCAAGTTTTTTCTATTTAGCAAGAACCAATTTTATACAGTTTGTCATTCTTTTTATGGCTATGAAAGGGTGGTTGGTTTTAAATATTAAGGCAATAAAAACAATTTCTTCTTTAATTGTTGTTACAATAATTAGTTATATAGCATTATTTAGCTATAACCCAAAAAGAAACGGAAGTGGATTAGACGAGTTTTTATTTAAGGTTAAAAACGCACCTGTTGAAGCGTTTTCCACAAAAATTAATCGTAGCGATTGGAAAGATTTTAACGATAATTACCGTTCTTATGAAAACGTAAGAACAGTGGAACAACTTTCACATAATGGTAATATGTTATTTGGAGAAGGGATGGGTTCACAAGTCGATTTAAAACAAAAAGTATATTTAGGAGATATGGAATTAAGACACATTTCCATTCTTCATAATGGCTATATGACAGTTTTTTTAAAATCGGGAATTCCAGGTGTAGTATTGTTGCTTGGCTCCATTTTTTTCTTTTTTAAAAGGTTCAACTCTTTTAGTGAAATAGATTCCCAAATTAATTTAATTTTTATTGGAACTGGATTATTTCTTTTGTTTTCAAATTGGGTTTTTATGGGTTTTTATAATCAAGTGGACACAAAATCATTATTAATTGGCTTTTTGTTTGCTTATAAAAACCATATCCAAAAAACGAACAAAAAAGCAGCATAATGAAGAGTATTCTTTTTATTCATCAATCGGCAGAATTGTATGGTTCAGACAAAACACTTTTAATATTACTTGAAAATATTGATAGAAATAGATTTCTTCCAGTTGTAGTACTCCCAAATGATGGACCATTAAAAAGCGAAATAGAAAAAATTGGTATTAAAGTTATTATAACACCAGTTTTAAAACTATATCGAAATATCTTTACTTTTAAAAACGGAATAAAGTTTGTAAAAGATATGTTTAATTCGGTTTCATTATTAAACAAACTTCACAAAGAACACAAGTTCGAAATTGTATATTCCAATACCTTGGCTGTTTTGTTAGGAGCAATATTTTCAAACAAAAAAAAGATAAAACACATTTGGCATGTTCATGAAATAATTGAACATCCTAAACTTATTGCTTGGTTATTTCCAAAATTGTTATACTATTTTTCAAACACAATAATTTGTAATTCAGAAGCAACAAAAAAAAATATCATAATTAGAGAAAAAAACAATCTAAAAAAAACGGTTGTTGTTCACAATGGCATTCAATTTAAAGAAATTACAAATCCATTAATAAAGGCAGATTTCGGTTATACCGAAAAGGATATCATTATTACTTTAGTTGGAAGAATAAGCAGATTAAAAGGACACCATTGGTTGTTACAAACGTTTAATGCGTATTTTAAAAACTCAGGTAACATAAAATTGTTGTTTGTAGGCTCCCCTGTTCCTAAACAAGAATATTATTTACAAAATATAGAAGAATATATTGCTTCAAATAACCTTTCAAAAGTCGTTAAAATTATTCCGTTTATTCTTGATTTAAAAGGCATTTGGAGTATTACAGATATTGCATTAATGCCTTCAACTGAAAAAGAATCATTTGGTTTAGTCGCAGCAGAAGCCATGATGGCAAAAAAACCAGTTATTGCGGCTAATCATGGTGGATTAACGGAAATTGTTGTAGACAATGAAACCGGTTTTTTAGTCGAACCAAACAATAAAGATGCGTTAAAAGATGCGTTAGAAAAACTAATTACAAACCCAGAATTAAGAACTTCTTTTGGAGAAAAGGGATTTCTTAGGGTTATAGAAAATTTCAGTATTCAAAAATATATTCAAAAAATCGAATATATTTTAGAAAACAATTAAAATGTTTTTCTCAAAAAACTATATTTGCCCTTAAATATATTTCTTAAATGAAAATAGCTATTCTTGGCACCCGAGGCATTCCAAATTATTACGGAGGTTTTGAACAATTTGCTGAATTTTTCTCTGTTTACTTAGCAGAAAAAGGACATGAGGTGTATTGTTACAATTCGCATAACCATAATTACCAAGAAAAAACGTTTCATGGCGTTAATCTAATTCATAAGCACGATCCAGAATATAAATTGGGTACTTTTGGTCAGTTTATTTACGATTATAATTGTATTATGGATAGCCGAAAAAGAAATTTTGATATTATTTTGCAATTAGGATATACCAGTAATTCCATTTGGTTTTTTTTAATGCCAAAAAAAGCAATAAATATTATTAATATGGATGGTTTAGAGTGGAAACGTTCTAAGTATTCAAAACCGGTACAATATTTTTTAAAAATTGCAGAATGGTTGGCAGCAAAATCGGGAGATTATTTAATTTCAGATTCGTTAGGAATAAAAAAATATTTGCAAGAAAAACATAAAAAAGAATCAACTTACATCGCTTATGGCGCCTATCCATTTAATTCTCCAAACGAAGAAATATTAAAAGAATATCAAGTTGAAAAAGAAACATACAACATGATAATGGCGCGTTTTGAACCAGAAAATAATTTAGAGATGGTTTTAGAAGGCGTTGCGTTAAATTTTGAAGACAAAACAACTATTTTAGTAATAGGGAATCATAACACAAAATATGGAAAGTATTTAAAAAATAAATTTCTAACAAATAAAAACATTCATTTTATAGGTGGAATTTATAACTTAGAACACTTGAATAATTTACGCTATTATTGTAAATTATATTTTCACGGGCATTCTGTTGGCGGCACAAACCCTTCTTTGTTAGAAGCTATGGCTTCTAAAGCTTTAATTGCGGCACATAATAATGATTTTAATAAAGGTATTTTAAAAGAAAATGCGTTCTATTTTAGAAATTCAATAGAAGTAAAAAATATATTAAATAATAGTAAAAAAAGTAATAACTTGCCATTTATAAAAAATAATTACGAAGCAATAGTTAACGAGTTTAATTGGACAAAAATAAATGACGATTATTTACAACTTTTTGAACAATGTATGGAAAGACATAAAGCAGGAATCACAAAATAATTTTGCTTTTGTTTTTATTCTTTTATTGTTATTGTCCTTGCCTTTTAAATTAGCAGTTACAAACATCATTCTGGCTTTATTTGGAATTTCTGTCATTATTAATTATAGAAAAATTAAAACTAATTTTTCTATAATTTTATTTTTACCAATATTACTATATGTTTTAATGTTATGTTCAATCTTTTGGACTATAGATGCGTTTGAAACTCAAAAAGCCCTTTCAAAAGAAGCTTTTTTATTAGTGATTCCTGTTTTATTTGCCATAATTCCACAATTTAATCAAAATCAAATCAATAAAATCACTAAATATTACGCCTATGGATTTGTAATTTTTGCGGTTTTTTTCGTTTTTAGAGCTACAATCAGATTTTTTATTTTAAAAGATGCTAATGTGTTTTTCTATCATCAAGATCAAAATAAAGATTTAGGATTAATTCCAAAGGATTTGAATGCGATTCATTTTTCCGTATTTTCCATACTCGCCTATGTTTATTTCCTAGCAAATGAAATAAAAAGTTTTTGGCAAAAAATGAGCCTGGCTATTTTATTAGTTTTTATTTTACTTCTTTCTTCTAAAAACATTATTTTAGTTATTTTAATTATCACTTTTATTTATTTGTTCTATTTTGCTAAATCTGCCAATAGGATGCGATTAAGAAACTTAATTGTTTTTGTTTTATTAATTACTAGTATTGTTTTTTTTGGTCGAATAAAAAAACGTTTTGAAGCTGAATTTCTAGCCCATACAGCTAAGAGCTTAAGCCATAATGTAATTGAAGGTGTGCCAGATGGCGTACATTATGTAAGCATTTATGAAGCATGGCACCAAGAAAAATTTTCTCCAAATGATTATTTTCCCGGAACAGCATTTAGAGTCTATCAGGCTCGATTGTTCTTTGAATTTATATCTGAAG
Source organism: Flavobacteriia bacterium (assembly GCA_004293045.1). Classification (GTDB taxonomy): domain Bacteria; phylum Bacteroidota; class Bacteroidia; order Flavobacteriales; family Flavobacteriaceae; genus Flavobacterium. The sequence continues at coordinate 20,652 of RDXY01000009.1, forward strand.
AGCCTATTTTTTGGACTGGATTTGGACTAAATGCTTCGTATAAAAAACTCGAAGAAAAAGGAAAAAAATATAATATTTATCAAGGTACAGGAAATGACGATGGGTATCAAAATAAAAATTTTCACAACCAATACATCCAAAATTTTTCAGAATTAGGAATAGTTGGGTTCTTACTTTTAGTAACAATGTTGTTTGTTTTATTAAAAAGAGCGGTTTATAACAAAAATTTTATACACTTTACTTTTTCAATAGTAATGATAAGTGTATTTTTGACAGAATCTTTTCTTTGGAGACAAAGAGGCGTGGTATTTTTCGTAATATGCTATTGCTTATTTATGTCACGAAATTATAAAACAGAATAAATTAATACTATTTTATTAGTATTTAAATAAAATAAAGATGAAAAGAATATTAATTACAGGAGCAGCTGGATTTTTGGGCTCACATTTATGTGACCGTTTTTTAGCAGAAGGCTATTTCGTAATTGGAATGGATAATTTAATTACTGGTGATTTAAAAAACATTGAGCATTTATTTAAAGAAAAAAACTTTGAATTTTATCATCATGATATTACTAAATTTGTTCATGTTCCAGGTAATTTGGATTATATTCTTCATTTTGCTTCCCCGGCTAGCCCAATAGATTATTTGAAAATACCTATTCAAACTTTAAAAGTTGGTTCTTTAGGAACACACAATTTATTAGGTTTGGCAAGAGTAAAAAAAGCAAGGATTCTTATTGCGTCAACCTCAGAAATTTATGGCGACCCATTGGTGCACCCACAAACAGAAGAGTATTATGGAAACGTAAATACTATTGGACCACGCGGCGTTTATGATGAAGCGAAACGTTTTCAAGAATCAATTACTATGGCATACCACACTTTTCATGGTGTTGAAACCAGAATTGTTCGTATTTTTAATACATATGGTCCAAGAATGCGATTAAATGACGGTCGAGTTATTCCTGCATTTATTGGTCAAGCACTTCGCGGTGAAGATTTAACCGTTTTTGGTGATGGAAGCCAAACCCGCTCATTTTGTTATGTAACTGACCAAGTAGAAGGTATTTATAGATTGTTACTTTCAGATTATCATTTGCCTATAAATATTGGAAATCCAGATGAAATCACTATTTCTGATTTTGCAGAAGAAATTATCAAATTAACAGGAACTAATCAAAAAGTAATTTATAAAGATTTACCTATAAACGACCCAATGCAACGTCAGCCTGATATTACAAAAGCCAAAGAAATTTTAGGTTGGAGTGCCAAGGTAAAAAGAGAGGAAGGCATGAAAATTACCTATGAATATTTTAAATCCCTTTCACCAGAAGAATTAGCAAAAGAAGAACATAAAGATTTTTCAAAATATATTTATTAGTAAATAAATTATTTCTTAAAAAGGAATAAATAATTACTAAAATAATTTTTTATGTATGAAAAAAGGAAGATATTCCAAATACATTAGACCAATAAGCATTATTATAGATTCTTGTTTATTAATCATTCTGTTCCCTTATTTTTTTAAGGGATTAGATATTAACTTCCAATGGTTTGGCATCTATTTAGTTACTGTTTGGATAATTATATCTTTTTTTACTAAGTTTTATGAAATATATAGATTTACTACTCCGGTAAATATTATGTCAAAAACGGCCAAACAAATGACCTTGTTTTTATTGTTAATTATTGCTTTTTTTCCTTTTTATAAAACTGTAATTTTTAGTGGTTATGCTACATTAACTTATGTTTTAGCAGTTTTATTTGGAGTATTATTACTTAAAAGCCTAGCTTTTTATTACATAAAAAAATACCGCCTTTTAACGGGTAATAATTTTAGAAACGTTGTTATCATTGGTCATACAGAAGAGTCAAAAGATTTAAAAAACATTTTTGAAAAAAGACCAGATTATGGATATAATTTCAAAGGATTTTTTTCCGATAGAAAAACAGGAGAAAATGTTTTAGGAAAAATCGATGAAATTAAAAATTATGTATTTGAAAATAAAATTGATGAAATTTATTGTTCAATAAATGAAATTTCAAATGAAAAACATAAAGAATTAGTTGCATTTGCAGATGAGAATAATATAGTCATAAAATTTATTCCAGATTCTAAAGCGATTTTTTCAAAGAATTTAACAATAGATTATTACGAGTTGTTTCCAGTATTGTCCTTAAAAAAATCTCCTTTAGACGATTATTATTCCGAGTTCTTTAAACGTGTATTTGACATCTTTTTTGCTTTAATTGTAATCATTTTTATTTTATCTTGGTTAACCCCTCTTTTAGGAATTTTAATTAAATTAGAATCAAAAGGGGCCATTTTTTTTAAACAAAGTAGGCCCGGGATTTACGAAGAAGAATTTTTTTGTTATAAATTTCGTTCCATGCAATTAAATGGAACTACCGAGTCTGAAGCATCAAGAAACGACCCACGAGTTACTAAAATTGGCCGTTTTATTAGAAAAACCAGTATTGATGAATTACCACAGTTTTTTAATGTATTATTAGGAGACATGTCGGTGGTAGGACCAAGACCTCATTTATGGGCTCAAAACAAGACATACGGAAAGAAAATAAAAAAATACATGGTAAGACACCATATAAAACCTGGAATTACAGGCTTGGCTCAAGTGAAAGGCTGTAGAGGCGAAATTGAAACCGAAGACGACATGGTGAACCGAATCAAATTTGATGTTTTTTATATTGAAAACTGGTCGTTTTTAATGGATTTTAAAATTATTTTTCAAACAGTTATAAATATTTTTAAAGGTGAAGAAAAAGCATATTAACCAAAGTGGTTTTTTGTTTTTTATAAATTAATAAATAGTACTAACATTGATGTTAGTTTCTTCTCAAAAATTCTGCTTTTTTTAATTAAAAGAGACTATTTTTGTGCCAATAAAAACAACACATATAATCATGAATATTTTACTTTTAGGTTCTGGTGGAAGAGAACACGCTTTTGCTTGGAAAATGACTCAAAGCACATTATGCCAACAACTTTTTGTAGCTCCTGGTAACGCTGGAACATCAAAAATTGCCACAAACGTAAACATCAATCCAAATGATTTCGAAAAAATCAAGGAATTTGTGATTACAAACGCCATTGCAATGGTGGTAGTCGGCCCAGAAGACCCTTTAGTAAAGGGTATTTATGATTTCTTTAAAAACGATACTCAAATTTCACATATTCCAGTAATTGGCCCTTCTAAATTAGGCGCGCAATTAGAAGGGAGTAAAGAATTTGCTAAAGAATTTTTAGTAAAAAATAATATTCCAACTGCAAAGTATGAAAGTTTTACTTCAGAAACAGTTGAAAAAGGATACGCTTTTTTAGAAACATTATCTCCCCCATATGTTTTAAAGGCAGACGGTTTAGCCGCCGGGAAAGGTGTAGTAATCCTTAATGATTTACAAGACGCAAAAGACGAATTAAAAGCCATGTTAGTGGATGCAAAATTTGGTTCCGCTAGTGCAAAAGTGGTAATTGAAGAATTTTTAGACGGCATTGAGCTAAGTTGTTTTGTATTAACAGATGGAAAAAATTATAAAATTTTACCAACTGCAAAAGATTACAAAAGAATTGGTGAAGGCGACACAGGATTGAACACAGGCGGAATGGGTGCTATTTCTCCTGTGCCTTTTGCAGATGCTGTTTTAATGCAAAAAATTGAATCACAAATCGTGATTCCTACTATTACGGGTTTAAAAAACGACAATATTGAATATAAAGGCTTTGTATTTATTGGTTTGATAAAAGTGGGCGACAATCCATTTGTAATTGAATACAATGTGAGAATGGGTGATCCAGAAACAGAGGTGGTAATCCCAAGAATTAAAAGTGATTTAGTTGCATTGTTTGAAGCAGTTGCTACTGAAAAATTAGCCGATTTTGATTTGAGTTTAGATGAAAGAACAGCAGCGACTGTTGTGGTTGTTTCAGGTGGCTATCCTGAAGCATTTGAAAAAGGGAAAGAAATTTTGGGTTTAGATAACAAAACAGATTCTTTAATTTTTCATGCTGGAACCAAAGAGGAAAACGGAAAAATTTTATCGAATGGCGGAAGAGTGTTAGCTGTTACATCATTCGCTAATTCATTCACAGATGCCACAAAAAAATCTTATCAAACCATAGAAAAACTAAAGTTTGATAAGATGAATTATAGAAAAGATATAGGGTTCGATTTATAATCGAACCTTATTCTTTTATTTTGTTAAGAAAGAATGTGCGGTGGTATCTTGTTCATCTGCACCAGATTTTTTAAAAATCTGCAATTGTTTTGTCCAATAGTATGTCCAATAACAACAAATACAAATAAATATCCAATTGATAATATTTGCACCCCACCAATTTGTTAATTCTAAACTTCTTAAAAAGTCCATTGGTACAAAAAGTACTTCAACAAATAAAAATTGTATTGCTTCGAAAAATGCTTTCATTTTTTTATTATTATATTTACACTACAAAAATATAAAATATCTTTATGATTGCAAGTCTTTTTAGTAAAACTCGACCAATAAATTACACATTAGTTTTAATAATGTTGTTTTCTTGCTTTTTTTTGTACCAATTTCAAGTTCCAAATGAAAATTTTACATTTGGGGATCTGTTTTCAAAAATTTTTGTTTTTCTACTGCTTTTGTTGTCATTTTTTCTGGTAAATTTTATTTCACTAAAAAACACCTTAACTCAAAATGATAATTATGCCATACTATTATTTCTAGTATTTATATTGTTATTTCCAACAGTATTAAATAACATTAAAATTGTACTTTCAAATGTGTTTTTGTTGTTGGCTTTACGTAGATTAATTTCTTTAAAAACATTAATTTCGTCTCAAGGAAAAATATTTGATGCTTCTTTTTGGATTTTTATTTCAGCTATTTTTCATTTTTGGAGCATTTTGTATATTATTTTAGTTTTTATTTCAATAGTATTTCACTTTGGAAAAGAATATAAAAACTGGATTTTACCATTCGTATCTTTCTTTTGTGTTTGGATTTTATATATTGCTACAAGTTTAATATTGTTTGATAATTATTCTATTAATAAGTCTGTTTATCAGGTAGACTTTAACTTTTTTGATTTTAAAGATGTGTATCAAAACATGGCATTGTCTTTATTTGTCTCTATTTCAGTATTGTTTTTTGCTTCTCAAACAATTGACTATCAAAATAAACCGTTAAATATGCAGTCCTCTTACAAACAAGTTTATTTTGCTTTTCTTTTAGCTTTGGGTATTTATGTTTTTTCTGCAAATAAATCTAATGATTTACTAATATATACTTTTGCGCCTTTATCCATTTTAGGGGCAAATATGTTCGAAAAAATGGAAAACTCTATTTACAAAGAAGTATCTCTGTATTTATTGTTAGGCTTGGGCTTCTTTTTCTTTTTTGCTCAATTATAATTTGTTTCCATACGCCAAATCGCCTGCATCCCCTAAACCGGGTATAATGTAGTTTTTTTCGTTTAATTTTTCATCTAAAGAAGCTACCCATAAATGGCAGTTTTTTGGAAGGTTTTCTGTTGCATATTTTATTCCTTCAGGAGCGGCTATAATTACAGCAATATGAATTTCTTTAGGCTGATGCGTGGCTAAAATTTTATTTAAAACCACTACTAATGATCGCCCTGTGGCTAACATGGGGTCTACCAAAACTAACGTTTTATTATTCATATTTGGTACCGCTTGGTATTCTACTAAAATATCGAAATTTTCATCCGAATTATAATGATTTCTATAAGCTGAAATAAAACCATTTTCCGCATCATCAAAATAATTTAAAAACCCCTGATGAAGCGTTAAACCTGCTCTTAAAATAGAGCACAACACAATTTTGTCTTCTATTTCTGAAGTGTTTTTGATGCCTAATGGAGTGGTTATCGACATGGTTTTATATGATAGTTTTTTACTAATTTCATAAGCCATAATTTCACCAATACGTTCCATATTTCTTCTGAAACGCATGCTGTCTTTTTGAATGGTTACTTCTCTAATTTGACATAGAAACTGGTTTATTATACTATTTTCTTCAGAAATATAATGAATGTTCATGTGAGATAATTTGTAATTTATTGTTAAAAGTACAAAAAATCCTTATTTTTGTAAATTAAATTAGAAACTATGTTTGCAGAATTTGCTTTTCCCATTTTTGAACAATCTATAATTGACTATCATGTAATTAATGATGTATATCAACCGGTATTAAATCCGTACGAAAAAGGTTCAGTTGAACATTTATTGTATGCAAAAAACTGGGTAGATACCGTGCAATGGCATTATGAAGATATTGTGCGTGACCCAAATATTGATCCTATTGCGGCATTAGATTTAAAACGAAAAATTGATGCTTCTAACCAAGTCAGAACCGATATGGTAGAATATATTGACGGTTATTTTTTACAAAAATATGCACACGTTCAAGTGAAACCAAAGGCAAGAATTAACACTGAAAGTCCAGCATGGGCCATTGATAGATTATCTATTTTAGCCTTGAAGATTTACCACATGAATGAAGAAGCTACACGCGAAGAAGCCACGGCTGAACACCGAGCAAAATGTCAAGAAAAATTAAATGTATTGTTAGACCAAAAAAACGATATGTTTATTTCCATTAGTCAATTAGTGGAAGATATCGAAAATGGCGACAAATTCATGAAAGTGTATAAACAAATGAAAATGTACAACGACGAAGATTTGAATCCAGTTTTGTATCAAAATAAAAAATAAATGTCTTTACACATTTTAGTTATTCGGCTTTCAGCTATGGGCGATGTTGCTATGACAGTTCCTGTACTGAGAGCCTTTTCTTTGCAATATCCCAACGTAAAAATTACAGTAGTTTCTCGTCCGTTTTTCAAACCTTTTTTTGATGATATTGAAAACATAACTTTTTTCCCAATTGATTTAAAAGAAAGACATAAAGGTTTTTTAGGACTTTTGCGTTTGTTTTCTGATTTACGAAAACTCAATATTGAAGCCGTTGCTGATTTACATAATGTGTTACGATCAAAAATTATAAGAACACTTTTTGCTTTGAATGGCAAAAAAGTAGCCGCTACAGATAAAGGCAGACAAGATAAAAAAGCACTTACAAAGTTAACTATCAAAACCATTTCTCCAACAAAAACAATGTTTGACAGGCATTGCGAAACGTTCGAAAAATTAGGATTTCAAATAAATTTAAACAACCCTACATTTCTAGAAAAAGCTATTTTATCTGACGAAATAATAAATATTACGGGTAAAAAAGAAGCAAATTGGATTGGAATCGCGCCATTTGCACAATACGAAAGTAAAGTCTATCCAATGGATTTGATGCAACAAGTAATAGATGAATTAGCCAAAAATGCTTCAAATAAAATTTTATTATTTGGTGGCGGAGCAGAAGAAATTAAGCAACTAAATCAGTTAAAAAATAACCATGAAAATGTAATTGTTTTAGCTGGAAAACCCAATTTGAAAGCAGAATTAGCTATTATTTCTAATTTAAACATCATGCTTTCTATGGATTCTGGAAACGCACATATAGCGGCTATGTTAGGCGTAAAAGTAATTACACTTTGGGGTGCCACGCATCCTTTTGCAGGATTTCAACCCTTCCACCAACCCGATGATTTTTGTCTGATTTCAGATAGAAAACAATATCCATTTTTACCTACTTCGGTGTACGGTAATAAAAAAGTAGCAGGCTATGAAAATGCTATGCGTACGATTTTGCCGTCTCAGATTATTGAAAAAATAAATTCCAATCTTATTTAAGTAAAATTGGAATTTGGAATTTTTTATTTGAGATTTTAAGATTAAATATCATCAAAATCAATTTTAATTTCAGAGGATGTTGGTACGGCTTGACACGCTAAAACCAATCCTTCAGCTACTTCGTTATCAGTTAAAATTTGGTTTTTCTTCATAGTAGCGCTTCCTTCTGTCACACGACAAATACAACTACTGCAAATTCCGCCTTGGCAAGAATAAGGCACATCTAAACCTTGTTTTAAAGCCGCTTCTAAAATGGTTTGTTGCTGACTCATTTCAAACGAAACTTCATCAGCATCTACAGTAATTGAAATAGCCGTATGGCCTTCATTTCCAGTTGCAACTTTGTTTTCTGAGGCAGTTGAAGTGCCAAACAATTCAAATTTAATATCTTTTTCAGCTACATTGTTTTCTTTTAAAGTCGCCGTAACTACTTGTATCATTGCTTCTAGTCCACACAAGTAAAACTTAGAAAAGGTTTTATCGGAATGTTTGGTTTTTAAAACAGCATTTACAATATCTTTGTCAATTCTTCCAGATAGTTCGCCAGCAATATTGGCTTGACTATACACAAAATGCACAAAAAAGCGACCTAAATTTTTTAATTGAAGCGCCTTTAATTCCTCGTGAAATATTGTTTCCGATTCGTCTTTATTGCCGTAAATTAAAACAAAAGTGCTATTTAGTTCTTCTTCTAACACACTTTTTGCAATCGATAAAACAGGTGTAATTCCGCTACCAGCTGCAAAAGCGGCATAGCTTTTTTGGTGTTCTTGTTTGGCTTCAAACGTAAATTTTCCTTCAGGAATACTTACTTCTAATAAATCGCCAACAGTTAATTTTGTATTGGCAAATTTCGAAAAAGTCCCGTTTTTTACTTCTTTTATTGCAATTCGCATTTCATTGCTTTTTGGTGAAGAACAAATAGAATACGCTCTACGAAGTTCTTTTCCGTCTAAAGTTAGTTTTAAGGTTACATATTGCCCAGCTATAAATTGGTAAGCCGATTTTAGTTCTTGAGGAATATTAAAAACGATTGAAACTGCATTTTTTGTTTCTCGTTTGATTTCTTTTATTGCTAATTTATAAAAATCCATATTGTAAATTATTTTGTAAACAACGCTCTTAACTCTGTTGCGTCGCTAGGTTTCATTTTTCCTGCCAATACCAAGCTTAACTGTTTTCTTCTTAGCGCGGCGTCGTATCGTTGTATTTCTAATTCGGTTTGTGGTTCAATTTGTGGCACAGGAACAGGACTTCCAGTTTCGTCAACGGCTACAAACGTATAAATGGCTTCGTTGGCTTTGTTTTTAATACCTGATTCTCTGTCTTCAATCCAAACATCAATAAAAATTTCCATAGAAGTATTGAAGGTTCTCGATACTTTAGATTCTACTGTAACCACGCTTCCTAAAGGAATGGCTCTATTAAACGCCACGTGATTTACCGAAGCCGTAACGCAAATTCTTCTCGAATGACGACGCGCAGTAATACTTGCGGCTCTATCCATACGGGCTAATAATTCGCCACCAAATAAATTGTTTAAAGGATTGGTTTCGCCAGGTAACACTAAATCGGTTAGTGTAGTTACGGAATCTGAAGGATATTTATTTTGCATTATTTTTTTTACAAAGATACTAACTCTGATTTAAAAAAAGGATATAAAAAAATCCCAAATAGGGATTAGTCTATAAGCAACCAAGCTTCTACGCTATCTTTTGCTTTTATTTCAGTTTTTAAATTCTGTGCCTCATTTAAATTAGAAAAACTTCCAAAAGCAACAGGAATTAAACCGTATTTGTTTTCAGTTAACAAATGCGCTTCAAAACCTTTTGATATTAAATCATTCATGGCTTTAATCGCGTTTTGTTTGCTTCTATATGCACCAGCCACTACGTGGTATTTTTCAGTATGCGTTTTTTCTAAAGTTAAATCAACAGCGTTTATTGGATTTGGAATTACAAAAGTAGCCTCTTGCAGTTTTTGATTTATTTTCTCTTGTACTGTTTTTTCTACGATACTTGTTTGTTGTTCAATTGTGTAGTCAAAATACATTTTGTAACCATACGTGCCTGCGGAGGCGAAAATAGCCACAGCTGCAGCGTATTTCATCCAGTTTTTGGTACGGTTTTTTCCGTTTAATGGAATAACAGGCGTTTCATCTTCAACGGTGTTATCAATTGAAACGGGTGCTTCAACAATAGGTTCTACTTCTGAAGTAATTTGATTTGCTCGTGCAATTTCTGGCGAATTAAAACCAGCTAAACCAAAAGAATCTGTCAAATAATTAATAGCCGTATTGGGTTTGAAAACAAAATTATGTTCGGAATTTGAAAAAATTTCTCCAATATTTTCTAACACTAAGTTTTCTTTATTTTCTAGTTTTTCCAGCCAAAAAACTACTTGCGTTTGAATTTTATTTAAGGCGTTTTCGTAACTAATTTTTTCTTGTAATGCGATATGATTGGCCAATAAACCATCATTATTTTTTATATGAGAATTAAAAGAAATTACTTTTTTCGGCGGTATAAATGAATTTTGCCCCACAAGAACTTGTGCAGATTGCCATTCGCATAAAAACGCTCCAAAACCAGGAACGCTCACGCATTGGAATCTGTACAGCAATTCTGAAATGTATTTTTCTATTTTCATATATGCAAATGTTATTTATCAGCGGTCATATATGGTATCGCCTTTTTATTTTTAGGTGTTTGCAAGCGCAAACTCCTTATTTATTGCGATTTCATATATGCAAATTTAAGTATTCAGGCCCAATAACAAAATTTTATTAACAATTTTTATTAACAATTTAGAAATTAATTTTCTTCGTTTTATGGATTGTTATAAAATTACTAAAAAAATAAATATCTTTGTAAGATATAGTATACGCCATGTTACATAACGAATTATTTTACACGCTCGCACTCTTAAAAGTGGAAGGAATTGGTGACGTTGTTGCCAAAAAACTAATAAAGCACTGTGGTTCTGCCTCAGCTGTTTTTCAATCTTCAAAAAAATCATTGGTTGCCATTGATGGTATTGGTGAATTTCTTTACAAAAATTTACAAGAAAAAGCTGTTTTTCAATTGGCCGAAAAAGAACTTCGTTTTATTGAAGAGGAACATATTTCCTATTCTTATTTTGAAGACGCTATTTATCCTGAACGGCTGAAACATTGTATAGACGGCCCCACTATTTTATTTCAATCGGGAACAATTGATTTGCATCATAAAAAGGTAATTAACATTGTTGGAACTAGACAAATCACACCCTATGGTATAGAATTCACAAAAAAACTAATATCAGATTTAGCACCTTTAAATCCTGTTGTTATTAGCGGTTTTGCCTATGGTGTAGATATTGTGGCGCATCAAGCGGCTATGCATAATAATTTACAAACGATTGGTGTTTTAGCACATGGTTTAAATCAAATATACCCAAAGACACATAAAAAATATGTTGCTCAAATGGAACAAAATGGCGGTTTTATGACCGAATTTTGGAGTACCAGTAATCCAGAAAGAGAAAATTTTATTAAAAGAAACAGAATTGTTGCGGGCTTGTGTGAAGCCACTATTGTAATAGAAAGCCCAGAAAAAGGGGGCTCATTAATTACCGCAAATATAGCAAATGATTATAATCGAGATGTATTTGCTGTTCCTGGTCGAATTTCAGATAAATTTAGTCAAGGTTGTAATAATTTGATTAAAACCCAGCGGGCGCATTTACTAAACAGTGCGGCGGATTTAATTTATATTTTGAATTGGGATATTGATTCTAAAATAGAAAGCCATCCTATTCAAAAAAAACTATTTGTTACTTTAACGGAAGACGAGCAAAAAATTTATGACTATTTAGTAAATAAAGAAAAAGAATTAATGGATATAATAGCATTAGATTGCGATTTCCCTATTTTTAAAATGTCTTCTTTATTATTAAATATGGAGTTAAAAGGCGTTGTAAGACCTTTGCCAGGAAAGTTGTTTGAAGCGGTGTAGGTTAAAACACAAATTTCACAAATTAGTTTTGTTCTTATCTGTGAAATTTGTGAAAATATGTTACATAAACCCTAATTTTCCTCGTACTCTTTTTAAAACGCCATCTGCTACTTTACCTGCTTTTGCAGCGCCTTCAAAAAGTAATTTATCTACTTCTTCAAGATGATTCATGTAGTACTTATATTTTTCTCTTTCGGGATTAAATTTTTCTGTAATTAAATCAAAAAGCGCTTGTTTGGCGTGTCCAAAACCATAATTTCCAGCTAAATAGTTTGCTTTTAATTGGGCGATTTGTTCTTCTGTACCTAATAATTTATATAAGCCAAATACGTTACAAGTATCTGGATTTTTAGGTTCTTCTAACGGCGTGCTATCTGTTTCAATCCCTTTTATTTGTTTTAATAAAGCCTTGTCATCCAGAAAAATATTGATAAAATTATTTCGAGATTTACTCATTTTATGTCCATCTGTTCCTGGAATTAGCATAGTTTCTTCGCTTGTTTTTCCTTCTGGTAACACAAATGTTTCTCCCATTTGATGGTTAAATCGAGAAGCTACATCTCTTGTAATTTCTAAATGTTGCATTTGATCTTTTCCAACAGGCACAATTTCGGCATCGTATAATAAAATATCGGCAGCCATTAGCATTGGATAAGTAAACAATCCTGCATTTACATCTTCTAAACGGTCGGCTTTGTCTTTAAACGAATGGGCTAATGTTAAGCGTTGAAAAGGAAAAAAACAACTTAAATACCAAGATAATTCTGCGGTTTGTGGCACATCAGATTGTCTATAAAATAGTACTTTATTGGTATCTAATCCACACGCTAACCAAGCGGCAGCGGTGCTATAGGTATTTTGTTTTAGTTCGGTTCCGTTTTTTATTTGCGTAATGGAATGCAAATCGGCAATAAATAAAAACGATTCATTCGCAGGATTATTTGCCATTTGTATGGCTGGCATAATCGCACCTAATAAATTTCCTAAATGTGGCGTTCCTGTGCTTTGAACACCTGTTAATATTTTTGCCATATTGATTCTTGTTTTTGCAAATGTAAGTTTTTAAGTAAAAAGAGCCAAGTAAAATGGTACATCTAAAATGAATAAGTTTTTTAAAATTGTTTACTTTTGAAAACCGAATACAATTTGAGAAATGAAATTAGTTAAATATCCGTTTTGGTTGCTATACCGTATTTGGTTTTACCTTTTGGTATTGCTGCCCATCATAATGTTATTCCCGCTTATTCTAATTACCATTTTAAGCGAAAAAACATATCCATTATTTTTTAAAATTGCACGACTTTGGGCTCGATTTATTTTAATCGGAATGGGTTTTAGATATTCTATTAAAGGCACTGAAAATTTTGAATTAGGTAAAAGTTATATGTTGGTAGCTAACCATACTTCTATGACCGATATTATGCTAATGCTTTTAGCTGTAAAAAACCATCCGTTTGTATTTGTAGGAAAAAAAGAATTGGTTAAAATCCCCATTTTTGGATTTATATATAAGCGGGTTTGTATTTTGGTTGATCGAGAAAATAGTAAAAGTCGATTCGCTGTTTTTGAACGGGCACAAAACAGAATTCAACAAGGTTTGAGTATTTGTATTTTTCCCGAAGGCGGCGTGCCTGATGAAAGTGTGCTTTTAGATGAATTTAAAGACGGTGCTTTTCGAATTGCGATTGAACACCAACTTACAATTATTCCGATAACTTTTTATGATAACAAAAAACGATTTTCTTACACTTTTTTTAGTGGTTCACCAGGAAAAATGAGGGCTAAAATTCATACGCCAATAGAAACATTTGGAAAAACGATGGATGATAAATTTCTTTTGAAACAACAAGTTAGAACTATTCTCTTATCAGAACTTCAAAAATAATGTGCAATAAAAAAACGCCTAACTAGGCGTTTTTTTATTGTACGTCAACTGAAAATTCTTCATAAATATTTACTCCGTTGGCGTCTTTACCTTTCCAAAATTTTAAAAGATAAGTACCTGCTGTAGTAGGTTTAAATTTTAAAACTTGCGTTTGTAATTGATTTAGTAACGGCAAACATCCTTGTTCTTCTATCACATAATTTATTACCGCAATAGTCCTAGTCGAAGCATCTTTGGTGTAATAAAAATCTTCAAAACCGTGACAACTAGAAGGTTTTGAATACGTAATGTCTATTTCATTTACGGTATTTGCAGTAAAGGTTGTAGGTAAAACTACCGTTTCTACAGGTACTAATTCCAAATGAACTCTTGGTCCATCTGGTTCTTGTGTACAAGAAATAGATAGTACAAAAATACAGATAAGTGCTATTAATTTTTTCATAATACAACTTTTAAAAATTTCGGAATCTTCAATTTATTTAATCCAAAAACCATTCTAAAAAAAGATGATTTCTTCTGTTATGCGTTTTGTTCTTTTAGTAATTCTTTAATTTTAACTTCTAACTCATCCATTAATTCTGGATTGTCTTTTATTAATTGTTTTACAGAATCTCTTCCTTGCCCTAATTTGGTTTCACCATAACTAAACCAAGAGCCGCTTTTCTTAATTATTTCAAAATCTACGGCTAAGTCTAAAACTTCACCCACTTTTGAAACCCCTTCACCATACATAATATCAAATTCTGCAGTTCTAAACGGTGGTGCTACTTTGTTTTTTACAATTTTTACTTTCGTTCTGTTACCAATAACATTGTCGCCATCTTTAATTTGCGAAGAACGTCTGATATCAATTCTTATAGAAGCATAAAACTTTAAAGCGTTTCCACCAGTTGTAGTTTCTGGGCTACCAAACATTACCCCAATTTTATCTCTCAATTGATTGATAAAAAACACAGTACATTTTGTTTTATGAATGGTTCCTGTTAACTTTCTTAACGCTTGCGACATCAAACGGGCGTGTAATCCCATTTTGCTGTCACCCATATCGCCTTCAATTTCACTTTTTGGTGTCAATGCGGCAACCGAGTCAATTACTACAATATCTACAGCACCTGAACGAATTAAACTTTCTGCAATTTCTAAGGCTTGTTCTCCGTTATCAGGTTGCGAAATAATTAAATTATCAATATCAATCCCTAATTTTTCTGCATAAAAACGGTCAAAGGCATGTTCTGCATCAATAAATGCTGCAATTCCTCCTGCTTTTTGTGCTTCTGCTATGGCGTGTAAGGTTAGGGTGGTTTTACCAGATGATTCTGGTCCGTAAATTTCGATAATTCTTCCTTTCGGATATCCATTTACTCCCAATGCAATGTCTACACCTAAAGAACCTGATGAAATGGTTTCTACTTCTTCTACAGCAGAATCGCCCATTTTCATTACAGCTCCTTTACCGTACGTTTTGTCTAATTTGTCTAATGTTAGTTGTAAGGCTTTTAATTTTGCTTCTTTCTCTGTGCTCATAATAATTAATTTTTCGTAAAAATACAGAATTTTTTTATTGCAACAAATTTTGTTTGTAAGTTTCTTGATACATTTTCAATTAAAAAATATTTTTATCTTTGCTACTGAATTCTTCCATTTAGAATTCGTTTTTTATTTCTTTAAGTCGTGATAATCACGGCTCTAACCTTAAATGTTTATAGCATGCAACTGTACAACACCTTAAGCGCGGAAGAAAGAGCCAAGTTAATTGATCAAGCTGGTCAACGAGTAACGCTTTCTTTTTATGCGTACGCCAAAATTGAAAATCCAACACAATTTAGAAATGATTTGTTTTTGAAATGGAACAAATTAGATGCCTTAGGCCGAATTTATGTAGCAACGGAAGGTATAAACGCGCAAATGTCTGTTCCAGCAGAAAATATTGATGCTTTTAGAAAAACCCTTGAAGCCTACGATTTTATGAAAGGCATTCGATTGAATATTGCCGTAGAACACGATGATCATTCCTTTTTAAAATTAACGATAAAAGTTAGGCACAAAATCGTGGCTGATGGATTAAATGACGATACGTTTGATGTAACCAACAAAGGGGTACATTTAAACGCCCGAGAATTTAATAAAATTTTAGAAGACCCAAATACGATTGTAGTCGATTTTAGAAATCATTATGAAAGTGAAGTCGGACATTTTACAGGTGCGATTACGCCAGATGTTGAAACTTTTCGTGAAAGTTTACCAATTATCAACGAGCAATTAAAAGACTTTAAAGAAGATAAAAACTTAGTGATGTATTGCACCGGTGGGATTCGTTGCGAAAAAGCCTCTGCATATTATAAGCATCAAGGATTTAAAAACGTTTTTCAGTTAGAAGGCGGCATTATAAACTACGCCAAACAAATTAAGGAAGAAGGCTTAGAAAGTAAATTTATTGGAAAAAATTTTGTGTTTGACCACCGTTTGGGCGAACGAATTACAGATGATATTATTGCCCAGTGTCACCAGTGTGGTGCCCCTTGTGATACTCACGTTAATTGTGCCAATGAAGCGTGCCATTTATTATTTATTCAGTGCGATTCGTGTGCTGAAAAAATGGAAAATTGTTGTTCCACAACTTGTGTTGAAACCATTTATTTACCTTTAGAAGAACAAGAAAACCGCAGAAAAGGATTAAAAAATGGAAATATGATTTTTCAAAAAGGAAAATCACCAGCGTTAACATTCAAACAAAATTCGGAGCGAAATATATTTGAAGAAATCGCTCAAAAACCGGTAAAAGTTTCCACGGTTACCCAAATTAGAAAGCGAAAAGTAACGACTGAAAGAAAAACATATATTGGTAAGGGACAACATTATTTCACCAAGGCGCAAGTAGGGCAATTTCTGATTGAAAACCAAGAGTTAAAAACGGGAGACACGATTTTTATTACTGGTCCTACAACTGGAAATGAGAAAATGCAAGTGGGTACTATGTTGATAAACGGCATCGAAAACACCACTGCAAAACCCGGTGATAAAGTAACTTTTGTTGTGCCATTTAAAATTAGAGAATCAGATAAAATCTATAAAATTTAACCACCAGTTATAAGAAAAATTTAACCTGTTACGTTATAAAGATGTAGCAGGTTTTTTTGTTTGTAACAACTTGAAAAATCAAAAGTTTAAATTCAGTTAAAAAAATGCTATCTTTACGCTCAAAATAACAGTTGAAAAGTAGTTTCAATTTTTTTGAGGCGATCAATATATATAAATTATGGCATGTACAAGTTGTTCAACTTCCGATGGTGGTGCACCAAAGGGGTGTAAAAATAATGGGACTTGCGGCACCGATAGCTGCAACAAATTAACGGTTTTTGATTGGTTGTCAAACATGACTTTGCCTGGCGGACAAGCGCCGTTTGATTGCGTGGAAGTACGTTTTAAAAACGGAAGAAAAGAATATTTTAGAAACACTGAAAAACTAACTTTAAGCATAGGTGATGTAGTAGCTACAGAAGCTTCTTCTGGTCATGATGTAGGCTTGGTGTCTTTAACAGGCGAATTAGTTCGTGTTCAAATGAACAAGAAAAATGTAAAAGACAATGCCGAAATTCCTAAAGTATATCGCAAAGCGACTCAAAAAGACATTGATATTTGGCATGGCGTAAGAAATAAAGAAGACGCCATACAAGTTCGTGCTCGGGAAATTGCCATCGCGATTAAATTAGAAATGAAAATTTCGGATATCGAATTCCAAGGAGATGGTTCAAAAGCGACATTTTATTATACTGCAAATGACCGTGTTGATTTCCGACAATTAATTAAAGAATACGCTAGCGAATTTAAAATTCGGGTAGAAATGAAACAAGTGGGCTTCCGTCAAGAAGCCGCTCGTTTAGGCGGAATTGGTTCTTGTGGACGCGAATTATGTTGTTCTTCGTGGTTAACCGATTTCAGAAGCGTGAATACTTCTGCCGCTCGATACCAACAATTATCCTTAAATCCACAAAAATTAGCAGGGCAATGCGGAAAGCTTAAATGTTGTTTAAATTACGAATTAGACACGTATTTAGACGCGCTAAAAGGCTTGCCAGACATGGACACAAAATTACTTACCGATAAAGGCGATGCCTATTGCCAAAAAATAGATATTTTCAAAAATTTAATGTGGTTTTCGTACGCAAACGCGCCAGCACATTGGCACACGCTAACGGCAGAAAAAGCCAAAGAAATTGTTGCGATAAACAAACAAGGCAAAAAAATTGCTCAACTAGAAGACTTTGTAGAAGAAGTTTCAACGGTAAACGTGGAGAAAAAATTTGAAAACGTGGTTGGACAAGATAGTTTAACAAGATTTGATCAACCTAAGAAAAAATCAAACAATAATAATAAAAGAAAAAAGAAACCGTTTAAGAAAAATGAACAATAAATTTTTAAAAATACTGCCTTTTTTCTTGTTTTTTCTTGTAATTTCTTGCGATAAAAAACAGGTTTTTGATGAATATTATGCATTTGACGGCACTTGGAAAAAAAACAAAAAAGCTTCTTTTACTTTTGAACAAAAAGATACCACAAGTGTATATAATTTATTTTTAAACGTTAGAAACAACAACGAATATCCGTATAATAATTTGTTTTTAATTGTATCATTAAACCAACCAAATGGCAAAGTGCTAGTAGATACTTTAGAATACCAAATGGCAAATCCAGATGGTACTTTATTAGGAACTGGTTTTTCAGATGTAAAAGAAAGCAAATTGTGGTATAAAGAAAATTATAGTTTTGAAAAACCCGGAAAATATAAGTTAGAAGTAGAACACGCGGTAAGACAAACCGGAAAAGTTCAAGGTGTAAAAGACTTAACCGGCATTACAGATTTAGGATTTAGAATTGAAAAAAGAAAATAAAGAAAAAAATGGCAACTAACAACACCCAAGTCAGTTATTCAGATTACGTTAGAAAATTTTGGAAATTATTCGGCTACACTTTTGGTGGCGTATTATTATTTTTTCTTTTGGCATCGTGGGGATTTTTCGGAAAAATGCCTTCGTTTGACGAATTAGAAAACCCAGATACCAATATCGCTACTGAAATTATTTCTTCAGACGGCGTTACATTGGGGAAATTTTATAAAGAAAACAGAACACCTGTAAAATATCAAGACTTACCTAAGCATTTAGTAGATGCATTAGTAGCTACTGAAGACGAACGTTTTTATGAACATTCTGGTGTAGATGCCAGAGGAACATTAAGAGCCATTTCAAGTTTAGGAAGAAGCGGTGGCGCAAGTACCATTACCCAACAATTAGCCAAAAATTTATTTCATGGTGAAGGCTCTAAATTTTTACCATTTCGTATCATTCAAAAATGTAAAGAATGGATTATTGCTACCAAATTAGAACGTCAATATACCAAACCAGAAATAATTGCTCTGTATTTAAATAAAGTTGATTTTGTAAACAGTGCTGTCGGCATTCGTTCCGCATCAAAAATTTATATGAATAAAGAACCTAAAGATTTAACTTTAGCTGAAAGTGCTTTATTTGTTGGAATGCTAAAAAATCCAGCCTTATTCAATCCTACCAAAGAAAAAAGAAAAGAAAAAGTTTTTCAACGTAGAAATACCGTTTTAGATCAAATGGTAAAAAATAAGTATTTATCAGAAGCAAAGGCAGCAGAATTAAAGCGAATTCCCGTTAAGATTAATTTCAAACCAGAAAGTCACGCAGAAGGAACGGCAACCTATTTTAGAGAATACTTACGTGAAAGTTTAAAACCTATCATTAAAGCTATTGAAGACGAAAAAGGAGAAGAAATTGACCTTTACACGGCCGGTTTAAAAATTTATGTGACAATAGATTCTCGTATGCAACAATATGCTGAAGAAGCAGTAGAAGAACATTTATCCAACTTACAACCCGAATTCAATCGTCGTCAAAAGGACAATCCAACGGCACCATTTTTAGATATTACGCCTGCAGAAACTCAGAAAATCATGTATCAAGCCATGAAAAATTCCGAGAGATGGCGTATTATGAGTATCAACGGAAAATCGGATGCTGAAATTAAACAATCTTTTGAAGTGCCAGCTAAAATGAAAATTTTTACTTGGAAAGGCGAAAGAGATACCATTATGAAACCTAAAGATTCAATAATCTACTACAAACATTTCTTACAAACTGGAATGATGGCAATGGAGCCACAAACGGGTCATGTAAAAGCTTGGGTGGGTGGAATAAATTACAAATATTTTCAATACGACCACGTAGGTCAAGGTGCCCGTCAAGTAGGTTCCACTTTTAAACCATTTGTTTACGCAACAGCTATAGACAGATTAGAAAAATCACCTTGCGATATGATAATGGATTCGCCATTTACCATTTTAAAAGGAGATAATAACGATAAAGATTGGACGCCAAACAATTCGGATGGGAAATTCCGTGGATTGGTTTCAATGAAAAAAGCGTTGGCAAACTCTATTAACACAGTTTCGGCACGATTAATTCATGAAGTGGGTGCGCCAGCTGTTGTGGAAATGGCAAAAAATTTAGGAGTAACTTCCAAAATCCCAAACCGCCCAGCAATTGCTTTGGGTGCGGTAGAAATAACAGTACAAGAAATGGTAGCCGCTTTCAGCACTTTTGCCAATGAAGGGGTATATATTAAACCACAATTAATTACAAAAATTGAAGATAAAAACGGCGTGGTAATTTACCAAGGCGTGGAAGAATCGCACGATGTGGTAAATAAAGACGTGGCGTATTCGGTTATTAAATTAATGGAAGGCGTTACGGAATCAGGTACGGGTTCTCGTTTGCGTTGGGCTGCTTCGGCACCATCCAATTTTTTAACGGGTGTGCCCTATAATATTAAAGGACCAGTTGCAGGAAAAACAGGAACTTCTCAAAACAATTCTGATGGCTGGTTTATTGGAATGGTGCCTAATTTAGCCGCCGGAGTTTGGGTGGGTAATGAAGATCGTTCAGCGCATTTTGAAAGTACAAACATGGGGCAAGGGGCTACAACCGCTTTACCTATTTACGGAATTTTTATGCGAAAATGCCTGGCAGATAAAACCTTAAATATTTCTCAGGAACCATTTAAAAGACCAGCAAATATGTCTATTAAAGTAGATTGCGCTACCGAATCAAGAAGATCTGAAAATGATTCGACAGCTACTGACTCCACGGCAGCACCAATAGATGCCCAACCTGATACAGACGGATTAGACGGACTATAAATTATATTATGATTTCAAGAAAAGTAAACAACGTACAAGAAGCACTTGAAGGAATTCAAGATGGACAAACCATAATGCTTGGTGGTTTCGGACTTTGTGGTATTCCCGAAAACAGTATTGCTGCATTAGTAGAAAAAAACATCACCAATTTAACTTGCATTTCAAACAATGCCGGTGTAGACGATTTCGGATTGGGGTTATTATTACAAAAACGTCAAATTAAGAAAATGATTTCTTCTTATGTAGGAGAAAATGCCGAATTTGAACGTCAAATGCTTTCGGGTGAATTAGAGGTAGAACTTACACCGCAAGGAACCTTAGCTGAAAAATGCCGCGCGGCACAAGCCGGAATTCCTGCGTTTTTTACACCTGCTGGTTTCGGAACAGAAGTAGCAGATGGGAAAGAAACACGCGAATTCAACGGAAAAATGCACGTAATGGAATTGGCCTATAAAGCCGATTTTTCTATTGTAAAAGCATGGAAAGGCGACGAAGCGGGGAATTTAATTTTCAAAGGAACGGCTCGAAATTTCAATGCATGTATGGCAGGAGCTGCAAAAATTACGATTGCTGAGGTGGAAGAATTAGTACCAGCAGGAACGTTGAATCCAAACGAAATTCATATCCCAGGAATTATGGTAAATCGTATTTTCCAAGGGGAGAAATTTGAAAAAAGAATTGAGCAACGCACAGTTCGTCAAAAGTAATTTGAAGATTTTTTAATTTGAAAATTTGAAGATGAGAAACGACAAGGATAATTTAATTGTAAAATTAACTTTCGAGTTTGCCCTTGAAATAATTAGTTTTTCGGAGGAAATTAGAAAGACAAACCGTTTTGAAATGGCCTCTCAAATTTTTAGAAGCGGAACTTCAATTGGCGCTAATATTAGAGAAGCCCAAAATGCAGAAAGCAAAGCTGATTTTATACACAAGTTTAAAATCTCAGCAAAGGAAACAGATGAATTACAATTTTGGTTAGAACTTTGCCAAAAATCAGAATTTTATCCAAGTCCTAATGAAGAATTATTTAAAAAGTTACAATCGATAAATTTGATAATTTCTAAGATTATATCTTCTTCAAAGAAGCGTTAATTTTCAAATCATCAAATTTTCAAATCATCAAATAATATATGGCATTAGATAAAAATCAAATAGCACAACGCATCGCACAAGAAGTTAAAGACGGGTATTACGTAAATTTAGGAATCGGAATTCCAACTTTAGTGGCGAATTATGTTCGTACGGATATTTCGGTGGAATTTCAGTCTGAAAATGGCGTATTAGGCATGGGCCCGTTCCCTTTTGAAGGAGAAGAAGATGCCGATATTATCAACGCAGGAAAACAAACCATTACCACATTGCCAGGAGCCAGTTTTTTTGATTCCGCTTTTAGTTTTGGAATGATTCGTGCCCAAAAAGTAGATTTAACGATTTTAGGCGCCATGGAAGTTTCTGAAAATGGCGATATTGCCAACTGGAAAATTCCAGGAAAAATGGTAAAAGGAATGGGTGGCGCGATGGATTTAGTAGCTTCAGCTGAAAATATTATCGTAGCTATGATGCATGTAAATAAAGCAGGCGAATCAAAAATCTTAAAGAAATGTACACTGCCTTTAACCGGTGTTGGCTGTGTGAAAAAAGTAGTTACAGAATTAGCCGTTTTAGAAGTGACACCTAAAGGGTTTAAATTGTTAGAACGCGCACCAGGTGTTTCTGTAGAAGACATAATCAAAGCTACAGAAGCGGATTTAATCGTTGAAGGAGACATTCCGGAAATGAGTATATAAGTAATCAATTTGAAAATTTGAGAATTTGAAAATGGACTACTCGGTTATTTTCAAATTTTCAAATTTTTTCATTTTCAAATCAAACTATGTTTCCAAAAGTAATTTTAAAATCAGGTAAAGAAAAATCTATTCAACGTCGTCATCCTTGGATTTTTAGCGGTGCGGTGTATGGCGTGAGTCGTGAAATTCACGACGGCGAAATGGTAGACGTAGTCGATTCACAAAACAATCCTTTAGGAACAGGATATTTCAGCGACAAAGGAAGTATCGTAGTTCGAATTTTAACTTTCGGCGATGAAACTTTTTCTGAAAACTTTTGGGCAACCAAATTACAATCAGCTTGGTATTTACGCACTCAACTATTAGATTTTGAAGTTACCAATGCGTTCCGAGTGATTCACGGAGAAGGCGATGGCATTTCGGGGTTAATTATTGATTATTATGATAAAAACTGGGTCATTCAAGCGCATTCAACAGGAATTTTTCTTCAAATGGAGCAAATTGCTGAAGCCATAAAATCGAATTTTTCCGAGTATTGCGAAACCATTTATTGTAAAAGTGCAGGAACATTACCAAATACAGGAACCGATTATTTTTTATTCGGAAATAAAGTCGAAACAATTGCTAAAGAGAACCACATTTTGTTTTCTGTAAATTGGGTAGAAGGTCAAAAAACAGGCTTCTTTTTAGACCAACGCGAAAACCGAAAATTATTAGGCGAATTCTCCAAAGGCAAAAAAGTACTAAACACCTTTTGCTACACAGGCGGATTTTCTATTTACGCGATGAACGCTGGAGCGGAATTAGTAACTTCAGTAGATATTTCTCAAAAAGCAGTGGATTTAGCAGCCAGTAATATGGAATTGAATTTTCCAAAAGCCAACCATACCGCAGTAGCTGATGACGTGTTCAACTTTATGAAAGAACACACGCAACACTATGATGTTATTGTTTTAGACCCTCCTGCATTTGCAAAAAGCATCAAAAGCAAACATACCGCAACGCAAGCCTACAAACGTTTAAACATAGCAGGTTTAAAAGCCTTAGCGCCAAACGGAATTTTGTTTACCTTCTCCTGCTCGCAAGTAATTGACGATGTGTTGTTTTACAATACCGTTGCCGCAGCAGCCATAGAAACCGGAAGAAACATCAGAGTATTACATAAATTAGAACAAGGCCCAGACCATCCTACAAATATTTACCACCCCGAAGGACATTATTTGAAAGGATTGGTTTTGTTTGTGGAGTAGGTTTTGGCTATTATTTATAAAACAAACACCTACAAGGTTATTAACTAAGTAGGAGAGTAAAAAATACTTTTCCTCATCAAGTATTAATTTTTTCAATTGAAAGAAAGCGTTTGATTATAATTTTTATTATATTGCTTATCAAATCTTTTGCCCTATGAAACGGTTACTTACCTTCTTTAAATGGTTTTTTATAAGCTGTGTTGGCTTTATTCTTATCTTGTATATGTTTGATGTAGATTACTTGCTTCGTGCCGTAAAAACCATTTATTTAAAAGGACATACCACTGCGTTTTTAGAAGATTATAAAGAATTTCCAAACCGTACCATTCAAAAAGGAATAGCACAACCTTGGGCGGTTTCTAAAGATTACAATAGCGTTCCGGCTACTGACAAATTAAACACGACTCATAAAAACTTACAAACGGTTGCATTTCTTATCATAAAAAAGGATAGTATTTGGCATGAAAGTTATTTTGATGGGTATTCCGCTACGTCTAAAAGCAATTCTTTTTCCATAGCAAAAAGTATTGTTTCGGCTGCTTTAGGTAAAGCCATACAGCAAGGAAAAATTACAAGTTTAGATCAAAAAGTCACCGATTTTTTCCCAAAATTAAAAGGCAAATTTGCCAAAGAAGTTACCGTAGGCGACTTGTCTTCTATGGCCTCTGGTTTAAGTTGGGACGAAAAATACTACAGTCCGTTTTCTATTGTAACTCGTGCCTATTTTGATGATCAATTAAAAGAAGTTATTTTAGGTTTGAGCATCCAAGACAAACCAGGGCAAAAATTTAATTATTTAAGCGGCGCCACACAATTATTGGCTATGTGTATTGAAAAAGCTACAGGAACGTACCTTTCTAATTATGTGTCTGAGCATTTTTGGAAACCTATGGGTGCTGAAAATGATGCCCTTTGGCAATTAGATGCCGCCGATTTCGGCATTGAAAAGGCGTATTGTTGTATCGCTAGTAATGCCCGAGATTTTGCTCGTTTTGGAAAACTATACAAACAAAAGGGGGTTTGGAATGGCAAGCAAATTTTAGAGCGTTCGTTTGTGGAAAAATCATTACAACCGCGATTTTCCGATAGTCCGGAATATGGTTATGGGTGGTGGTTGCATCAAATAAATGGTAAGAAAATATATTACATGCGAGGTCATTTGGGGCAATTTGTGATAGTACTTCCAGAGGACGATGTTATTATTGTTCGATTGGGACATTTAAAAGGCAAACAAACGACAACTGATCCACATAGTAACGATTTGTACGTGTATGTAGAAGAAGCTTTAAAAATGATTAATAAAAAGAAATAGATATGCTAAACAACATTCAATTAGACAATATTTTATTTTTAGATATTGAAACGGTTCCAGAAACAGAACATTTTTCGGATTTAGACTCCGATTTTCAAGAACTTTTTGCACAAAAAACGCAATACCAAAGAAAAGAAGACGTTTCTCCAGAAGAATTTTACGAAAGAGCCGGTATTTGGGCCGAATTCGGTAAAATAATTTGCATTTCTGTAGGCTATTTTACACAAAAAAATGGCGAAAGACAGTTTAGAGTCACCACGTTTCAAGGAGATGAAGAACGTTTGTTATTGGATTTTTCTAATCTAATAAACAATCATTTTAATTTGCCACAACACGTCATGTGCGGACATAATGTAAAAGAATTTGATTTTCCTTTTATCGCACGACGTATGTTAATTCACGGAATAAAAATTCCAGATAAATTAAATTTAATGGGCAAAAAACCATGGGAAGTACCGCATTTAGATACGTTAGAATTATGGAAATTTGGCGATTATAAACATTTTACCTCATTGAAACTATTAACGAAAGTGTTGGGGGTTCCTTCGCCAAAAGATGATATTGATGGAAGTGAAGTGGCTAAAGTTTTCTATAAGGATAAAGATATTGATCGAATTGCAACCTATTGCGAAAAAGATGTAATAGCAGTAGCGCAAATTATATTGAAGTTGCGACTGCAAAAATTATTAACTTCAGATGAAATTTTGAAAGTGTAAGGCATAAAAAAACCACGTATATATTACGTGGTTTTTTATTTTTTAATTGCTTTTTTAGTTTCCTGCTAAAGCATTGGTGCTAAATTTTTTCACATCAGAAACGGCGTTATCTGTATAAACTACGGCGTTTAATGCTTTTGTAGTATAAAAATTCCAAAGACCCGATTTTTTACCTTGTTCAAAAGAACCTTCCGAAACTAAATTTCCTGTTTCGTCATAAGATTTCCATAAACCAGCTGCTTTTCCATCAATATAATTTCCTTGGTGCATTACTTTACCGTTAGAATGATAATATGTTACTTTTACTGTGTTTTCAGAAATTTGTTCTCCAACTGGCTCAGTTTCTTGAGCAAAACCGAAAGAAGTAAACAAAATTAAACCAAAAATAAGTGCTAAATTTTTCATAATTATAGGTGTTATGATTAATAATGATGTAAACCTACAACATGTTTTTACAATAACCAAACAAAAACTTAACAATTTGGTAACATTGGAAAAAAGAACATAAAAAAAGCGATCTATTTTAGATCGCTTTTAAAATTTATTTTTGGTTATTCTTATTGTAATAAAGTAGCTCCGTTTACTGTTGACCATGCACCATTTGTTAATGATGCCCCAGTAGCAGTTGTACTAGTTGTCCAGTTTGTAGTTGGAGCAAAACTTGTAGCAGACATTGTAAATGTGTTAGCTCCAGAGATAAATAAATTATCTGTATTAGTAATTTTTACATCAGTTAATTTGATTTTACCACCACCAACTTGACTGTTGTAAGTAATTAAATCTAATATTTGAATAGCACCACCATTTACAGCCGTAGGTGTAGTTTGATTTTTGTAACCATCGATAACAATATTGCTGTAGTAACCATTACCATGCTTTTTAAATTGAATAGCATCCAATTGTACTTCACTTTGCGCTTCTGTAATAGTGCCAACTTGTCTTTTTAAAGTAATATTTGAAACAACAGGCCAAAACGCATTATCAACACTCTTAGCTTCAGCTTCGATACCATAATTACCTTTTACTGTTTGGTAAGCATACCAGTTAGTGTTATCTTGCCCTCTCCAACCATCTTGCCAATCAAAAGCGTCATCAGAGTTTCCGTAAGAAATTGCATTTTTTAAGCTAGCAGTTCCACCGTAAAATTCAAAACCATCATCATTTCCTTTATAAGAAACTAAGTTTTCTAAAGTTGTACCTGAACCTACAGAATAAAATGAAAAACCATTGTGCTCTTTATTATTAGTTGTAATTACTTTACCAGCATATTCTACTCTTACATATTTTAAAGACCCCCCATTATGAGTTGGGTTTGATCCTCCATAAGTTTTTGTTAAACCATCTTCAGATATAGCTGTTTGAGGAGTTGGATTTGTTGCAGAATTTACAATTGGCGCATCGCCATACATAATAATTCCTGCCCAGTCACCTGGAGTTTTTTGAATTGTTGTAAATACAATTGGTTCTGAAGCAGTACCATTTGCAATCAATTTTCCTCCGTTTAAAACGATTAATCCGTTTTCACCTGTAGTTGCGTCAGAAGTAATTGTTGAACCCGCTTCGAATGTTACAGTTACTCCGGCTGGAATTTGTACCATTCCTTTTAAAGTATAATTACCAAAAGCATAAGTTGTATTAGCGGTAAAGTTACCAGTAATTTCTCCAGTTGCTGGAGTTCTAACAGGAGTTTCATCTTCATTATCTGAACAACCTGTAAATATTGATGCCAAGATTGCAAGGCTAAATACTAATTTTTTCATTGTGATTTAGTTTATTATTTTATACAAATATATTTGGTATTCTTTAATTAAAAGTGATTTTAAAATCAATAAAACATTAAATAAATGTTATGTATTTTAGAATGTATAACCTAAATTGAAGGAGAAACCAACACCTCTTTTAAAATCTCTAATTGTTAAGTCAGATTCAGTTATGTTAATTTTACTTTTTCCTCCTAATTCAATTTGATATAATGGGTTTAAAATGTTATCAGCAGATAATTTTAAGTCCCAATTTTTACCAATTTTATTACCCCATACAAAATCTAATTTACTAAAAGGCATTTCATAATAATTATCTAAACCGTTTGTCCCAACGGCGAATATTCTTTTTCCGTAAACATTGTAAACAACAGTCATGGTATTTTTCCAATTTTTATTGAAATCAAATTCATATTTTAAATCGGCATTAATAATCCATGGTGAAGCACCTTGAAGTTTTCTAGATGGATTTGCATCAACAGCAATTGTTTCAGAACTATTTACGGTATTAATATTTACTTTAGAATACATTAAAGTAGTATTTAACCCGAATGATAAATCTTGTAATGATTTAGAAATTTTTTCTAATTGGAATAAAATTTCAATCTCTGCACCAAACACTACTGCTTTCTTAGAATTGTCATATGATATAATTTGACCACCACTCCCTGCAGAAGGTATAAATACTCTTTCAATTGGATTTTGAATAAATTTTGAAAAAGCACCAACTACAAATAATTCTTTAGCTGTTGGGAAAATTTCATATTTTAAATCAAAATTAATATTTTCACTATTTTTAATATTTGTATTTCCTTGTTCGATAGTTCCATCAGGATTCACAAACTCTAAAGGATACGCCTCCATAATTACTGGTCTTGTTATTGTTTTAGACCCAGCAAATCTTACATTACTATTTTCATTTAATGCATATTTTACATTTAACGATGGTAAGATATTAATTTTATTAACTTTTTTAGTGATAAAAGGATCATCAAAACTTCCAGATTCTTTGTATTTAGTTTGTCTGTTTGTTTGTTCTGCGCGTGCACCAAAATTTAAATCAACCTTTTCTCCAAATTTCCAAGCCAAATCAAAATACCCGGCATTTACTACTTCATTTAATTTTGTTTTGTAAGTTGAATTGGTTCCTTCGTTATAAGTAAAATTACTATTCCCTAATTCATTAGTTAGAGTAGCGTCGGGTGTATTTGTTTGAAAAGTAACCCCTCCATTTGAAGACGGTGTTGGAGTTGAAACCAAAAATCTAAAAGAAGATTCTACACTGTTTACATATCCATTATAACCAACGGTTAATTTGTTAGATTTTTCAAGGTCTTCATTTCCAAATTTCCAAGAATATTCTAATAACCCTGAAGCATGATATTTTCCATCAAAGTTTAAAAATTGTCTAAAAATACTGTTTCCAGAATAACTTATAGCAGTTTGATTCTCGTTAATCTTTACTCCTTTAAATGATTTTCTATCTGGTAATTGGTAATTGGTAGTTGTAAATGAACCTCCAGCTTTTAAATTATGTCTTTCGTTATTACTTAATTTATAATTACCAAATAGTTGCGTGTTCAAATAATCTGTTTCTTCTAATTCGTTAATTCTTATAAAAGCATTAGTATTAACAGTAGTACCATTTGTAGAACCAGTTTGATCTTGAATTGTATTATTAGTTGTTTTTAAATAAAAAGTATTTGAAGTTAAGTTTAACCTATCTGTTTTATAATTTAATGCCACTAAAGCAGATCCGTTTGTAGAATATTTATATTGTTTAAAATATAAATTATTGTCATAGTTACCTTGAGCAGTATTAAATAAACGATTTACACCTTCTCTAACTTGAAATTTATTATCAAAATTCAAAGACAATAAATATTTAAAAACGTTTTTGTTTTTACCAATATTGAATTTTTCATTGTGAGTAATACCTATGCTTGTATTTAATGGTGAATTTGAACTTTCTACATCAAAACCAGAACCAAAACTATTTTTAGCTTGTGTTGGTGTTATCGTTAAAGCTGACGGGCTGTTTCCGAAAATTTTAGGTAAATCTCTTTCATTTCCAGAAAAACCAAAGAAATCACTTGTTTCTTTAGCGTCTTTAGACATTAAAAATTTACTAAAATTATTATTAGTTGTATAACCTGCACCAATATTAAGTTTAGTTTGACTTTTTTCGCCTGTAGAGGTTAGTATATTGAATGTTCCACCTGCAAAATCACCATATAAATTTGTATTGAATGTTTTATACGTTTCAATAATACCAACAATATCAGTTGGAAAAATATCTAAAGGAATAATCTTTTTAAATGGATTATTTGAAGGTACAATTAATCCATTAATTAATAAATTATTATATCTGTCTTCTAATCCTCTAACAAAAATTCCTCTTCCATCAACTTTTGAAATACCAGTTACTTTAGTTAAACCTTCTTCCACGTCACTAATCCCTTTACGAGACATTTCTTGGGCACCAATACTTTGTTTTATTTCAACAGCTTTTTGTTGTTCTTTCAACAAAGCCGTTTCTTTGGTTTTATTTGTAGAACCTTTAATTACAATCCCTTCAATACTATTTGAATTTTCTTGTAAGGCTACATTTTCAGTAATCGATTCATCTGCAGCTACAGTAATAACTTTTTCAAAAGTTTTATACCCTATAAAAGCATATACGATTGTATATTTTCCTGGTTTCATAGCAATTTCATAATTACCATTAATGTCAGATTCCGCATTTATCATGGTTCCTTTTAGGGAAACTGAAACAAAACTTACAGGTTGTTTGCTGTCTTTGTCTGTAATTATACCACTAACTTTAGCAGTGTTTTGAGCGAAAGTGATTATTGTAAAGAATAATCCAATAAGTAGAAATTTTAATTTCATGAGTTTGTGTTTATTTTTGATGCAAAAATAGAACTACCTTAGTTATGTTAAGGTTACTTAGAAGTTATTTATTAGTTTACATATTGTTAAGATAATGTTAACAAATTAAATAATAGTAAAGAAGTATTTTTTGTCATTTTTATATATAATTTTACAAAAGTTTAATTTTTTAAATTACTTTTATACTCTGTTATGAAGAAAAATGAAATAAAAATATTGTTGGTTGATGATGAGCCAGATATTCTAGAAATAGTGGGTTATAATTTAGAGCAAGCAGGCTATCATGTTACCAAAGCAGAAAACGGTAAAGAGGCGGTTAAACTAGCTATAAAAGTAAAACCACATCTAATTATTATGGATGTAATGATGCCAGAAATGGACGGAATGGAAGCGTGTGAAAAAATTAGAGAAATCCCAGAATTAAAAGATACGATTATTACTTTTCTTACCGCTAGAAGCGAAGACTATTCGCAAGTGGCTGGTTTTGAAGTTGGTGCCGACGATTATATTGCGAAACCTATCAAACCAAAGTTATTAGTGAGCAAGGTAAAAGGCTTATTACGCAGACTTAAAGAAGAAAAATTAGAAAATTCTGAAACGTTAACGGTTGGTAATTTAAAAATTAACCGCGAAGAATATAAAATTATTAAAGACGGAATCACTATTGTTTTACCAAGAAAAGAATTTGAACTTTTATATTTATTAGCTTCAAAACCTGGAAAAGTCTTCACCAGAGCCGAAATTTTAGATAAAGTTTGGGGAAATGAAGTCATTGTAGGCGGAAGAACTATAGATGTTCACATCAGAAAACTTAGAGAAAAAATTGACGAAGATGTATTTAAAACCATCAAAGGAGTGGGATACAAAATTGAATTAAATGGCGATTAGTTTTAAAAAATCATACAAATTTGCCTTTAAATCATCACTTTATATTTCGTTTTTTGTAGTTTTAAGTTTGTTGGTTTACCATAATTTCGTTCAGCCAATTAACTATTTTGTACTTATTGTTTTTCCAGTAACGCTATTCTTTTTTAGTTTTTTTTTAATGCAATATCGTGTAGAAGTCTTTATCTACAAACGCATAAAAAAATTGTATGATGAGGTATCTTTATTAGACGCTACTTCCTTACAAAACAAAACCGTTACCACTGACGTTTCTACTTTAACAAATGATATTAGAAATTTCGCTAAGGAGAAAAAAATCGAAATCGAATCGTTAAATATTCGAGAAGAATATCGAAGAGAATTTTTAGGGAACATTTCTCACGAATTAAAAACACCCCTTTTTACAGTTCAAGGTTATTTAGACACACTTATTGAAGGCGGTGCTATTAAAGACAAAACCTTACGAGTAAAATATATCGAACGCGCTTCAAAAGGGGTAGAAAGATTAATAAATATTGTACAAGATTTAGATATGATTTCTAAATTCGAAGTTGGTGATTTAAACATCGACATAGAAGGATTTGACATTATTAACGAAATCCAAAATGTTTTTGATCTTTTAGAAATGAAAGCCGATGCCAAAAACATCATTTTAATGTTCGATGAAAAATACATATCTCCCATATTTGTTTATGCCGATAAAGATAAAATTCAACAAGTATTAACAAACTTAGTCATGAATTCAATCAAATACGGAAAAGAAAATGGCACGACAGAGATTGCGGTAGAAAAAATAAGCAAAACTAAAATTTTAGTTCGCATTCAAGATAACGGGCAAGGAATTGAACAACAACATTTATCTAGAATTTTTGAACGTTTTTATAGAATCAATAAAAGTGGCTCCAGAGAAGAAGGCGGTTCTGGTTTGGGCTTAGCTATCGTAAAACACATTATTGAGGCGCATAATGAGAAAATATTTGTGCAAAGTACGTATCAAAAAGGCTCTGAGTTTTCGTTTACCTTGAAAACTAGTAAATAATTATCTAACCGAAACTTTAATTTTTATACTTTTGCAACATAAAATTAATTGTTGTGGGAAGTAAAAATAAATTAAAAAGATTCAACGAAAATGAAACGTTTCCAAATGTTTTTCAGCCAACTCGTGAAGAAGTAGTTACCGATAGTTTAGCGTTAAAAGGAAAATGGAATTCAGATTTCTTTAAAAACAATCATCCAATTGTGTTGGAATTAGGCTGCGGAAAAGGCGAATATTCTGTAGGTTTAGCAGAAAAATTTCCAAACAAAAACTTTATTGGAATTGATATTAAAGGGGCTCGATTTTGGCGCGGCGCTAAAACCGCGGTTGAAAACGGTCTAAGTAATGTAGCGTTTCTTCGTACACAAATTGAATTAATAAAGCATTGTTTTAACGAAAATGAAGTAGATGAAATTTGGATTACCTTTCCAGATCCACAAATAAAATACAAACGCACCAAACACCGTATGACCAATTCTGAATTTCTTCAGAATTATAAAAAAATACTAAGACCTAACGGGTTGATGCATTTAAAAACAGATAGCGAGTTTATGCACGGCTACACTTTAGGGTTATTACACGGTGAAGGACACGAAGTTTTGTACGCCAATCATAACGTTTACAATAACGCGGGCGCACCAGAAGAAGTAACAAGTATTCAAACGTTTTACGAAAGTCAGTACTTAAAAATAAATAAAAGCATCACTTACATTCAATTCAAAATTAAATAATGTCGATATTTTTCGCTTTTGCATTTGCAGTTCTGTTTTCATTTGTGGGGGTTTTGCCTCCAGGAATTGTAAATATGACAGTGGCAAATTATAGCGTAAAAAAAACGTTAAACAAAGCTAAAAAGTTTATCAATGGCGCTATTTTAGTGGTATTTATTCAAAGCATTTTAGCGTTTTATTTTGCTACTTTTTTAGAGAGCCATCCGCAAGTAATGCAAAATTTAAAGTTAGTCGGAAGCTTAGTTTTTATTTTATTAACCTTATTTTTTTTAGGGAAGGGAATTCAAAATGCCATTCATACTAAAGACGCAATTAAAAAAAAAGCAGCAAAAAGCAAACTAAAACCTTTTTTACACGGCATTTTTATTTCGGGATTAAATATTTTTCCAATTCCTTATTATGCGTTTGTAAGTTTGTATTTATCAGCTTTTATTGAAGATTTTTTCACTAATTTAGTGGGTTTAGCATTTGTTTTTGGAACAACTTTAGGTACATTTATTGTATTTATGGGTTATGCCTTTTTGTTTCGAAAAATTAAACATAAAGTAGCATTCTTTATTAAAAATATTAATTTTATAATTGCAATTATTACCGGATTAATAGCTGTTTATACCATTTATAACTTAAATAAGTAACTTGAAAATTAAAGAAGATAATTTTTTTGAACGTGTATACGAAGTCGTCCGAAAAATTCCTTACGGTAAAGTAACTTCTTATGGTGCTATTGCCAATGCCTTGGGCGCAGGTCGTTCCGCCAGAATGGTAGGTTGGGCGATGAATGCGTGTCACGGACAACATAATATTCCGGCACACCGCGTAGTCAATCGGTTAGGACTTTTAACGGGTAAACACCATTTTGAAGGCACTAATTTAATGCAACAATTATTGGAAAGCGAAGGCATTCAAGTTATCGATAATCAAATTGTGGATTTCAAAAAACACTTTTGGGAACCGGATTTTTAAATAAAAACAGGATGTTTTCTTCAATTAATTGATATAAACAAATCCTATACGTTCATTAACAAACTTTTATCGTTTGTCATTTGTCATTTGTCATTTTCAAACTATCTTTGCAATTCAGATTCAGTTTAAATAAAAGTAAAAAAGTTTACAAAATAAAATGAAATTAGATAGAAAAGAAATACTTACCGCATTAGAAACCATTTCCATTGCTGGTGAAGGTAAAAATATGGTAGAAAGTGGTGCGGTGCAAAACGTGGTTACTTTT
Source organism: Flavobacteriia bacterium (assembly GCA_004293045.1). Taxonomy (GTDB): domain Bacteria; phylum Bacteroidota; class Bacteroidia; order Flavobacteriales; family Flavobacteriaceae; genus Flavobacterium. Next base: position 55,125 of record RDXY01000009.1, read on the forward strand.
GGAGATGAAGTAGTAGTAGATGTAGTTTTAACCACTCCGGCTTTACATATAAAAAACCGTGCAGAAGCGGATATTAAAAAAGTTATTGCCGAAAAAATAGCTGCTAATGCTAAAGTTAAGGTAAATATAAAAGTAGAAACGCCTACAAAAGAAGAAGCCCATACTATTAAAGGAAAACAAATTCCTGGAATAAGTAATATTATTGCAGTTTCATCTGGAAAAGGTGGTGTTGGAAAATCGACTATTACTGCAAATTTAGCTGTAGCTTTATCTAAAATGGGATTCAAAGTAGGTATTTTAGATGCTGATATTTATGGGCCATCTATGCCAATAATGTTCGATGTAGAATCGGCAAAACCTATTTCAGTTGAAATTGAGGGAAAATCTAAAATGCAACCCGTACAAAGTTATGGTGTAGAACTATTATCCATCGGATTTTTCACCAAGCCAGATCAAGCGGTTATTTGGCGTGGTCCAATGGCTTCAAAAGCTTTAAATCAAATGATTTTTGATGCCAATTGGGGCGAATTAGATTTTATGTTAATCGATTTACCTCCAGGAACAGGTGATATTCATTTATCCATAATGCAATCGTTGCCAATAACAGGTGCTGTTGTAGTAAGCACCCCTCAAGCGGTTGCTTTAGCAGATGCTAAAAAAGGAGTTTCTATGTTTCTGTCAGATGCCATTCAGGTTCCTGTATTGGGAATTATCGAAAACATGGCTTATTTTACACCAGAAGAACTTCCAGAAAATAAATATTATATTTTTGGAAAAGAAGGGGCCAAAAACTTAGCAGCAGATTTAGAGGTGCCCTTTTTAGGCGAAGTGCCTTTAGTGCAAAGCATCAGAGAAGCTGGAGATTATGGAAGACCAGCAGCCATGCAAACAGGAACAATTTTAGAAACTGTTTTTGAAGAACTAGCCAGAAGTGTAGTAGCAGAAACGGTAAAAAGAAACGAAACATTACCCGCTACAGAGGCAATAAAAATAACAACAATGGCAGGATGTTCTGCTGTGAAAAAATAGACATTTCAGTCTAAAAATCTATAAAGTCTAAAATTATGACAGAAATTGAAATAACCGAAAACATTGAGAAGGCTTTAGCTGAAATACGTCCGTTTTTAAATTCAGACGGTGGCGATATAGAATTAGTGGAAGTACTGGACGGCAAACACGTAAAAGTTAGATTACAAGGGGCTTGTACCAGCTGTAGTTTGAGCATTAGCACTATGAAAGCAGGTGTAGAAACCACTATCAAGAAGTTTGTTCCTCAAATAGAAACAGTAGAAAACGTAATTTAGTTAAAAGGTTAAAAGACAAAAGTCAAATAGGATATTTTAGCCTTTAGACATTAGATATTAAGACTCAAAATAAATGATTGAAACAGATATATTGATAATTGGAGCAGGTCCTACAGGACTTTTTACAGTTTTTGAAGCCGGTTTATTACAATTAAAATGTCATATTATTGATGCACTTCCTCAACCTGGAGGACAGTTAGCAGAATTATATCCAAAAAAGCCGATTTTTGATATACCAGGTTATCCGGAAGTTTTAGCGGGTGATTTGGTGACCAATTTAATGGAACAAATTAAGCAATTTCAACCCGGATTTACTTTAGCTGAAACGGCTGAAACTATTGAAAAAATTGAAGATGGATTGTTTATAGTTACCACTAATAAAGGAACAAAACACAAGGCAAAAGCTATTGCTATTGCTGGAGGTTTAGGGACTTTTGAACCCAGAAAACCTGTTTTAAAAGATATAGAATTTTATGAAAATGAAGACCGTGGCGTCGATTATTTTGTAAAAGATCCAGAAAAATATCGAAACAAAAATATTGTAATTGCAGGCGGAGGTGATTCTGCTTTAGATTGGACCATTTTCCTTTCAAATGTTGCCTCTTCGGTGACTTTAATACACCGTAGAAATGAGTTTCGTGGAGCTTTAGATTCTGTTGAAAAAGTTCAGGAATTAAAATCTGCAGGAAAAATAAAATTAATCACACCAGCCGAAGTGTCAAGTTTGATCGGGACGGAAAGAATCGAATCGATTACCATTGACACAAATGGCGAACAAATAGATGTACCAGCCGATTATTTTATTGCTCTTTTTGGATTAACACCAAAATTAGGCGCTATTGCAAATTGGGGATTAGAGATTGAAAAAAATGCCATTAAAGTAAATAACGCTTTGGATTACCAAACAAATATTGACGGAATTTATGCTATTGGCGATGTAAACACTTATCCTGGAAAGTTAAAGCTAATTTTATGCGGATTTCACGAAGCCACACTAATGTGTCAAAGCGTATACAACCGAATTCATCCAGGAAAACGATATGTATTAAAATACACCACAGTTTCTGGTGTAGACGGATTTGATGGCACAAGAAAAGAAGCAGAAAAAGCGGTTGTAAAAGCAATTGATTAATTATGAGTCAAGATGTAACCCTATTTATTACGGATAGAAACGGAATGAAGCACGAAGTGTTGGCCCCAACGGATATGAATATGAATGTGATGGAACTCATCCGTTCATACGAATTAGCAGAAGAAGGAACTGTTGGTGTATGTGGTGGAATGGCGATGTGTGCTTCGTGCCAATGTTATTTACTTAACGATGTTTTAAAAACCGAAAGAAACGACGATGAAGAAGCTATGTTAGCCGATGCCTATCACGTGAAAGATAATAGTCGATTAGGTTGTCAAATAAATATTTCGGAAGACCTAGAGGGCTTGGAAATAGAAATTGCACCGGAACAATAAAAAAAAGCGAGAAGTATTTCTCGCTTTTTTTATTTAAAACTAATTTTTATTGAAACGCTTGTTCTAAATCGGCCAGTAAGTCTGAAATGTCTTCTACACCTACGCTTAAACGAACTAAATCGTCTGTAATACCAATTTCTTTTCGCTTTTCTTCAGGAATTGAGGCGTGTGTCATTAAAGCAGGATGATTTGCTAACGATTCAACACCCCCCAAAGATTCGGCTAAAGTGAATACGTTTACTTTTTCTAACATTTTAATGGCATCGGCTTTTGCACCCGATTTAAAGGTGAAAGAAACCATACCACCAAAACCACCAATCATTTGTTTTTTGGCAATTTCATGATTGGGATGACTTTCTAATCCTGGATAATAAACAGTAGCTACTTTTGGATGATTTACTAAATATTCCGCCACTTTTGCACCATTTTCACAATGTCTTTGCACCCGTAAGTGTAAGGTTTTGATGCCTCGTAACACCAAATAACTATCCATTGGACCTAAAGTTCCGCCAGATGCAAATTGCGCAAAGTGTAGTTTTTCGCCTAACGCTTCGTCTTTTACAATTAAGGCACCAGCAATTACATCACTGTGACCGCCTAAATATTTAGTTGCCGAATGCATCACAATATCTGCACCTAAATCTAAAGGTTTTTGTAAATAAGGCGTGGCAAACGTATTATCAACTGCAAAAAGTAAGTTGTGTTTTTTTGTGATTTTCGCAATTTCGGCAATATCCGCTAATTTCATTAATGGATTGGTAGGCGTTTCTACCCAAACCAATTTCGTATTTTCATTAATTAACGACTGAAATTTTTCAAAATTCGTCATATCAATAAAATGAAATTTTATCCCAAATTCTTGATAGATTCGCGCAAACATTCGGTACGTACCGCCATATAAATCGTCCATAGCAATGACTTCATCGCCTGGTTTTAATAATTTCATTACGGAATCCGTTGCGGCTAATCCAGAAGCAAAAGCCAAACCTCTCACGCCATTTTCAATACTGGCTAACGCTTGTTCTAAAGCGGTACGAGTGGGATTGGCAAATCTACTATATTCGTATCCTTCTGCTAATGGCACACCTGGACTTGTTTGTACAAATGTTGAGGTTTGATATACCGGTGGCATAACTGCTCCAGTACTAGGATCGTGATGCTGATTGCCGTGAATAACTTTGGTGTTGAATTTCATTTTTATATTTTTAACTATTATATTCCTTGCTGTTTGTCGCCTCGCAATTGGCGGTACTGTTTTCTGGCTTCCGTAAAATAAATACTATCGGGATGTTCTAGAACTACTTTTTCGTATAAATTTTTTGCTTTTTCCATATCGTTCAGTTGATTTTTATAAATTTCAGCCGAATAAAATAAAGCTTCATCAATATAAATGCCGTCTTTGTTGTGCTCTAAAATGTTTTGATAATAGCTAATTGCTTTGGCAAAATCACCCAATTTCTCGTAATTTTTTGCTACTTTATATAACGTTCCTGCTTCAATGGATTGCCCTTTATGTTTTTTTAAAATTTCTAAAAAAGCTTCTAAAGCATCTTTTGGTTTGTTTTGATATTCTAATAAATCGGCTTTTGAGAAATCTTGTAACGCCACTTGAAGGGAATCTTCCGCAGCATTATCGCTAATTAATAAGAACAATTCTACTGCATCATTAGCTATTAATTGTGTTGAAGCTTGTTTCAATTCGCTAGCTTGTTTTTTTGCCCAATTGAAATCTTTTTTAAAGAAACTGGTTTTAGCCATTCTCATGCTGGCTTCGTGTGAAAACTCGTCGTTGGGTAAGTCGTTCTGAATTTGCGCGTAATAAATTATTGCTTGATTGAATTTCTCATTTAAAACAAATATGTCAGCCAATTCCATTTTCACTTTTGCTTGCTGACGAATATTTATCGGCATTTTCATGGTTTCTTCTAAAAGCGCCTTAGCGTTTTCAAATTCATTTAAATAAAATGCCTTAAAATGTGCCGCTAAAATTCGCAATTCTACTGCATAAGGTGAATTTCCAAACTGGCTTAATACTGTTTCAAATTTTGTTTGAATTAACGGATAGGCTTCTGATTTTGCGGTTTCAATTTCGTTTTTAAGTAAAAAACAGTTTGCGTTTACAAGTACAGATTCGTCTGAAGTGTTTTGTAAAATAAATTGAAAAATAGCCTGAGCGGTTTCGTTTTCGTTTTCATTTACACAAATTTGTGCCAGTTGAATAATATCGTCAAAGGATTCTGGGTTTCTTTTATAAATCGATTTTTCTTGTATAAAGGCTTTGTTATATTCTTTTAAGTTTATGTATAACCAGCTTAAAAACTGATTCCAATAAATATCTTGTGTTTTTTGGGTGCGAAGTAAAAGTTCTTTTTTAAGCGAATTGGCAAACACATTTTCAGCATCATCTTGCATGAAAAATACCAACTGATTTTGAACACTTAATGTCGAATTTACGTTCGCATAGGCATAATCTAATAATTTCACTACCATCACATCTAAATTTCCCATTTGACCTTGAAGCAGTGCCATTTGGTAATCGAAATTCATGCTTGAGTTATTTTTTTGTGCTTTTTCATAAGTGGAATATGCCTGCGCTAATAGGGATTTTTGCTCAAAAGCTTGCCCAATTTGGTAGGCATAATTAGGCTGTTTTTCTACTACTTCAATAGCTTTTTTATAATAGGTATCGGCTTTATTTGTGTCTTTTTGTAGTTGTGAATTGTATCCTAATTCAACAAATAATAGTGGTTGATTAGATTTGTCTTTTTTGCTTAAAAGTAATTTTTCAACTTTATCGAATTGTTTTAAACCTTGAAGGCAAGTCACTAATTTTTGAGTAAAATAGAAATTATTGGGTTGTTTTTTCTCAAATTCTTCATACAAAGTTGCCGCTTTTTCAAACTCGCCTTTGTCAATGTAATTTTGTGCCAATTGTTCGTTTTGAGAAACCACAAGTAGCGAGAAAAAGGACAATATGATGGTGTACATTTTTTTCATAAAAAATAATGCACTAAAGTAACAAAAAATGGTTAACTCAGTGCATTATTAGTAAAGATTTAGGATTAGTTTATAATATCAAATCCAGTATATTGTCTTAATACTTCAGGAATTACAATCCCTTCAGGCGTTTGATAATTTTCTAAAATCCCTGCTAACACGCGAGGTAGCGCTAAGGAACTTCCGTTTAAGGTGTGTGCCAATTGGTTTTTGCCATTCGCATCTTTGTATCTTAATTTTAATCGGTTTGCTTGGAAGGTTTCAAAATTAGAAACAGAAGAAATTTCTAACCAACGGTCTTGAGCGGTTGAAAAAACTTCGAAATCATAGGTTAACGCAGAAGCAAAACTCATATCGCCACCACATAATCGCAAAATTCGGTAAGGTAATTTTAATTCTTGTAATATTTCTTTTACATGTTCCACCATTCCGTCTAATGCAGCATAAGAATTTTCTGGTTTTTCAATTCGTACAATTTCTACTTTATCAAATTGATGTAAACGATTTAATCCTCGAACATGGGCACCATACGAACCTGCCTCTCTACGGAAACAAGGGGTGTAGCCCGTGCATAAAATAGGTAAATCATTTTCTGAAACTAAATCGTCTCTGAAAATATTTGTAACAGGTACTTCTGCAGTTGGAATTAAATACAAATTATCTGTTGCATCGTGATACATTTGTCCGTCTTTGTCCGGTAATTGCCCTGTTCCATAAGCAGATGCTTCATTTACTAAATGGGGTACTTGATATTCTTTGTAACCCGCATCCGTATTTTTATCTAAGAAATAGGAAATAAGTGCTCGTTGTAATTTGGCGCCTTTGCCTTTATAAACAGGAAAACCCGCACCTGTGATTTTTACCCCTAATTCAAAATCAATAATATCATATTTTTTAGCTAATTCCCAATGAGGTAAAGCGCCTTCGTGTAATTTTGGTATCTCTCCTTCTTCAAAAACGTTTATATTTTCTTCAGGTGTTTTTCCAAAAGGAACAATTTCTGCAGGTAAATTAGGTAATTTATATAATTCGTCTTGCAATTGACTAGTAATTGCATTCAAACTTTCATTTAACTGCTTAGAATTTTCTCTAATTTGTGTGGTTTTTTCCTTTAAGATTTCGGCTTTGGCTTTTTCGCCATTTTTCATCATTTCGCCAATATCTTTGGATAATTTATTAGATTCAGCTAACAAGTTGTCTAATTCTACTTGCGTATTTCTACGCTTTTCGTCTAATTCTACAATATATTCTACAATGCCTGCTGCCTCAAAGTTTTTTTTCGCCAAACGCGTAATTACTTCTTCTTTGTTTTCTCTAATAAAATGTACTTGTAACATGTTTGTTTGTTTTTGAAAAGCAAATGTAAGAAATTGTTGTAAATTTTTTAGAAAAGTATGTGTACAAATATAAACTATGTTTAAAGATTAAAAAAAAAATAACTATTTTCGTGCTTTTAAAATAATAATAATGAAAAATATTATTCAATTCTTTTTTGTTTTATCTACCACTTTCTGTTTTTCTCAAACTCCAGAATTAGAATTTGATAAAATGGTGGAATCCGAATCAAAATCGGCAGCTTCAACAATGAATGTTCAAGTGAATCCGAACACACAAAATTATGATGTTATCTATCATGAATTACGTTTTACAGTTAACCCGAACAATACACCAGCGGCAATTAGTGGTGTAGTAAAAACTACATTTACAGCTTTAGCAAATATGAGTTCTATTACTTTTGATATGGCTACTGAGTTAGTGGTGAGTTCTGTTACCATGAATAGCGAGAATTTAACTTTTTCTCAAAGTAATTACGAATTAAATATTACTTTTCCGAGTACCCTTACTACAGGAACTAGTGCCTCTGTAATTATTACTTATGCGGGTATTCCGCCAACTGCTGAAGGTGCATTTACTAGGAGTACACATAATGGAACGCCTGTAATTTACACCCTTTCAGAACCTTTTGGCGCTAGAGATTGGTGGCCCTGTAAGCAAGATTTAAATGATAAAATCAACAGTTTTGATATGTATATAACCGCGCCTTCTGCTTTCAATAGTGTTTCGAACGGGCTACAACAGAGCAGAATTGTAACAGGTGCCAATGCTACCACACATTTTAAGCATTTATATCCAATTCCTGCCTATTTAATTGTTTTAAACGTAACTAATTATGAGGTATATAATCAGCAAGGAGGTTTAGGAACCGTTGCTTCACCGTATTTTCCAATCATTAACTATTTGTATCCAGAAAACAATACTTCTTCCACACAAACACAATTAGGAGTTACGCCAACTATTATAAATTTTTATGAAAGTATTTTAGAACCTTACCC
>RDXY01000030.1 GCA_004293045.1 Flavobacteriia bacterium
TAAACGGAAACTTCTTTGTAAACAATTTAAATGCTGCACAAAATACAATTGAAGCTGATTATTCTTGGGTGTATTTTGGTTTGGCTTCAGATGTAAATCCGTTAGAAAAATCAATTTATGTAACAGGAATGTTTAACAATTATCAAATTTCAGATGAATACAAAATGGAATATAATTCCGAGACAAAAACATTTGAAAAACCCATTTTATTAAAACAAGGATTTACCAATTATCAATACACTTTAGTAGATAAAAACGGAAAAATTGATGAACAAAATGCTGTTGACGGCAACTTTTATCAAACTGAAAACGAATACATTGTTTTAGTATATTATCGAGGTGGCGCGGAACGTTATGATAGAATTATCGGTATTGGAAGAGCAAATAGTACGGATATTAAGAACTAGGTCTCCCCTCCTATTTCAATAACTTTTATTTATTAGAAATTACAAATGGTTACTCAAATTACAAGTAATATTAAAATTTCGGTGATTACAAACTACGAAGGCATTTACTACAAAGAGTATCAAATGTTGCATGCCTTTTCCTACCAAATTACTATTGAAAATTTAAGTTCAGATGTAGTGCAATTACAAGCCCGCCATTGGGATATTTTCGACACCCTAAATAATGTAGAAACCGTTGAAGGCGAAGGCGTAGTAGGTCAAACACCTATACTTGCTCCAGGAAAAAAATATGTGTATTCTTCTGGGTGTATGTTAAAAGGTACCCTAGGTGCTATGAATGGTTTTTATACTATGGCAAATTTCTCAAATAATACTTATTTTAAGGTTCAAATTCCTACTTTTAAATTAGTTGTTCCTTTTGCGATTAATTAAATAAACCTAAACTTTCAAGGGTAATAATTTATTTTAGAATTCAATTTATCCTTTGTACTTTTGTCTAAGTTTTTTTTATCTAAAAATCTAATTTGTCTAACAATCTAATAATCTAATAAATGTTAAAAGGATTTTTTAATATACCGAAAGCGGTAAACGAGCCAGTAAAAAGCTACGCACCAAATTCTCCAGAAAAAACAAGTGTTTTAGAAGCCTACAAAACCATGTGGAATTCAAAAATTGAGGTGCCTTTATACATTGGTTCCGAAGAAATTTTTACTGGAAACACCAGAAATATGTCGGCACCCCATGATCACCAACACGTGGTTGGAACGTATCATTTAGCTGAAAAAACACATGTAGAAAAAGCCATTTCAAATGCATTAGAAAGCCGAACAAAATGGGCAAACATGGCTTGGGAACAACGTGCCGCTATCTTTTTAAAAGCTGCTGAATTAATTGCTGGACCTTATCGAGCAAAAATAAATGCAGCTACCATGATTGCACAATCAAAAACCATACACCAAGCAGAAATTGATGCCTCTTGTGAATTAATTGATTTTTTACGTTTCAACGTAGAATTTATGACGCAAATTTATGCAGACCAACCTGCTTCTAATTCCGATATGTGGAATAGAGTCGAATACAGACCTTTAGAAGGTTTTGTATATGCTGTTACTCCTTTTAATTTTACTGCAATTGCAGCAAATTTACCAGCTAGTGCTGCATTAATGGGTAATGTAGTAGTATGGAAACCTAGCGATAGCCAAGTATTTTCTGCAAAAATTATTATAGATGTATTTAAAGAAGCAGGCGTTCCTGACGGTGTAATTAATGTTGTATTTGGAGATCCAGTTATGATTACAGATACCGTTTTAGCTTCTCCTGATTTTGCTGGAATTCACTACACGGGTTCCACATTTATTTTTAAAGAAATTTGGAAAAAAATTGGGACTAACATTCACAACTATAAAACCTACCCGAGAATTGTGGGTGAAACTGGTGGAAAAGATTTTGTACTTGCACATCCTTCAGCAAACATAAAACAAGTCACCACAGCTATTACTCGTGGTGCTTTTGAATTCCAAGGTCAAAAATGTTCAGCAGCTTCAAGAGCTTATATTCCACAATCTATGTGGCCTGCAGTTAAAGAACAATTGATTACAGACGTGAATTCAATGAAAATGGGGTCGCCAGAAGATTTTACAAACTTTATAACTGCAGTAATACATGAAGGTTCATTTGATAAATTAGCAAGTTATATAGACCAAGCTAAGAAAGATGCTGACGCAGAAGTTATTATAGGTGGAAATTACGATAAATCTAAAGGTTATTTTGTTGAACCAACCGTTATTTTAACTTCAAATCCGAAATACGCTACCATGGAAACAGAACTTTTCGGACCGGTAATTACAATTTATGTATACGAAGATGCAAAATGGGAGGAAACACTGACTTTAATAGATCAAACTTCAGAATATGCCTTAACGGGAGCCGTTTTAAGCACTGATAGATATGCCATAGAAGAAGCAACGGTAGCCTTGCAAAATGCAGCAGGAAACTTCTATATTAACGACAAGCCAACAGGTGCTGTCGTAGGTATGCAACCCTTTGGTGGCGCAAGAGCTTCTGGAACTAATGATAAAGCAGGTTCTGCTCAAAACTTATTACGTTGGGTTTCTCCTAGAACAATAAAAGAAACTTTCGTTACACCAGAACATTATAGTTATCCGTTTTTAGGATAATTTAAAAATAAAAACATAATTATTGCTAAAAAAAAACGCCAGACTATATTGAATGGCGTTTTTTTATTTTATTTAATAGAGATTAGAATGCAACGACTACAAATTTAAATCAAAAGGCAGTATCATTTGTATTCCTTTTCTATTTTGCAATACTTTTGCTTTTTTAAGTAAATAATAATTTTCTTCACCCAATTCTTCTTTCAACATTGTTTCTTTAGACTTGTAAATACTTGCACCTGCAAACGCTTCAAAGATCTCATTAAAATCTTTTTTATATTCGGGATAATTTTCCGTTCTATAACTTTTTGATTTTCCCAAAATAGCGGCATGAGCAATTGCAGCATCTAAATTTCCTAATTTATCTACTAATCCATTTTTTATGGCATCTGTACCCGTCCAAATTCTACCCTGCGCTATAGCATCTACTTGATCGATAGTCATTTTTCTACCAACAGCCACTCGATTAATAAATGTTTTATAAATTCGATCAACTCCTTCCGATGCAAATGCTTTGTATTCCTCTGAAATAGGCTCAAAAATACTATAGCCTATTGCATTTTTATGCGTTTGGACTTGTTCTGCGTTTACGCCATATTTTGAAGCGAATCCATGAACATTTGGTAACATTCCAAACACACCAATTGATCCTGTAATTGTTGTTGGTTCTGCGAAAATAGCATGGGCATTACATGCGATATAATACCCTCCAGATGCCGCTAAATTTCCCATAGAAACTACTACGGGTTTAACTTTTTTGGTTAACTCTATTTCTCTCCAAATTAAATCTGAAACTAAAGCGCTACCTCCTGGACTATCTACACGCAGTACAACAGCTTTTACATTAGCATCCTCTCTTGCTTCTTTTAAGGAACGATTAATAGCACCTTCACCAATATAATCTACATCACCTTCTCTACCATTAATATCACCTTGTGCATAAATTACGGCAATAATATCGTCTTTTGTATAATCCTCAGATATGATGGAAGAACTACTTACATAATCTGTAATTGAAATTGACTCAATATCGTCCTCTTTTGTAACTTTTAATTTAGTTTTAATCGCGTGGTTAAACTCATCTTCATAGGCAACTACATCAACTAATTTTTGGGCCAAAGCCATTTGCGGCGTTCTTGCTAATAAACTTTCTGCAATGGAATTTAATTGAGCTACGGAAACATTTCTGTTTTTAGAAATATCCGTAACCATAGAATTCCATATAGACTGTAGCAAAGCAGTAACTTGTTCTCTGTTTTCTTTACTAATTTCTTGAGCTAAAAAAGGTTCAACAGCACTTTTATACTTTCCATGACGAATAATTTCCATTTTTAAACCGGTTTGATCTTGGAAATTTTTGTAAAATAACATTTCTGTTCCCAAACCTTTAAAATCCATTTCCCCAGAAGGATTTAAATAAACAGCATCCGCTACAGAACTAATATAATATTCTTTTTGAGAAAAAATAGTAGCATAGGCCATCACAAACTTTTTCGATTTTTTAAAATCTTCTAATTTATCTCTAAGTTCTTTACATTGGGCTATCCCTAAGTTAGATTGGTTATTAACTATAGTTATTCCCTTAATCTTATTATCTTTTTTTGCAGCATCAATTGCATTTAATACTTCTATAAAACCAACTTTGTCTTTTCCTAAAAGTAAATTACTGAATGGGCTATCCGACTCATATTTACCAGCATAATCAAAATTAATTTTTGCTAAATCTAAAAGAATTACCGAATTGTCTTTAACTTTTACTTCATCGCCATCACTACCAACTAAAGCGCCAATCCCTATTAGGAAGAAAAAACTTAATAAAATAAACAAAAATAATCCTACAACCGTTGCAAATACATTCTTAAAAAAACTCATAATTAATCATATTATTTACACATATGTAGCAAATAATATCAAAATGTTACATGAAAATTAAAAAATTTGGAATGAAATATGAAAATAAATAGTTCGTATAGATGAAAACAAATCTATATTTTTTATAAAAAAATCATATTCAAAAATATTCGGCTTTTGTAGAATAATAATGTAAAATTGTTTGTTAATTTGTGGTAACAAAAAAAACTGATAAAAGTCAGCTTTTTGTTTCAAAATATGAAGTCACAAAATAGAATAGTACTTTCTTTAGGAACAAATATGGGTCACAAATTACAAAATTTGCAGACTTGTATACTGGCTATACATAATTTTATAGCTACAGTAGTTGACGTTTCAAAAGTATACGAAACTCCCGCTTGGGGGTTTGAAGGTGATGTTTTTTATAATTGTGCGATTACGATTCACTCACATAAATCAGCCCAAAAAATACTAATTGAGATTTTAAAATTAGAAAAAAAACTAGGTAGAATCAGAACAAATTCAGAGCAATATGAGTCAAGAAGTATAGACATTGATATTATTTCCTTTAACGAGGAAAGTATTGAAACTGAAAATTTGAAGATACCACATATTCATTTACAAAACAGAAAATTTGTATTGTTCCCAATGAATGATATAGCCCCAAAATGGAAACATCCAATACTAAATAAATCTATTTCTGAATTACTTAATTCTTGTGAAGACACTTCTGAAATTAAAGAAATTGGAAATTTACAAAACCCAACACTTTATTTAGGATTAAAACAGCTAAACTATATTGCTATTGAAGGGAATATTGGTGCAGGAAAAACTACTTTAGCCACTAAAATAGCAGAAGACTGTAATGCAAAAATGATTTTAGAACGATTTGCTGACAATCCGTTTTTACCAAAATTTTATAAAGATCAAAACCGTTATGCCTTTCCTTTAGAGATGTCATTCTTAGGAGATAGATACCAACAATTATCCGATGATTTGGCACAATTTGATTTGTTTAAAGATTTTATAGTTGCTGATTATCATATTTTTAAATCGCAAATATTTGCAAAAGTTACTTTGCAGGAAGACGAATTTCGTTTGTACAAAACCATGTTTGATATTATATATAAAGAAATGCCTAAACCTGATTTATATGTTTATTTGTACCAAAATACCGATCGGTTATTAGCTAACATAAAAAAACGTGGAAGAAGCTATGAGCAAGATATATCTTCTAATTACTTAGAAAAAATAAACCAAGGATACTTGGATTATATTAAGTCGCAAACCGATATTAATGCATTAATTATCGATGTCTCTGATTTAGATTTCGTGAAGAAACAAGAAGATTATACTTATATTTTGACTGAAATAAAAAATAAAATACAATAGAAATTATCTTTTTAAAGTAAAATGACCTTTTATTTCTGAAGTATTGTTTCCTAAATTTGCTACAAACCAATAATCTGAAGACGGAACAATTTCACCATTCAATTTTCCATCCCAATAGGGATTTTTAGTATTTAACATTGTAATTAGTTTTCCATATCTATCGAAAATAGTAATAGTAGCATTAGTAAATAGGTTCATCCCGTTTATTTTCCAATAATCGTTAAATCCATCCCCATTAGGTGTAAAAAATCTTGGATAATCAAGCACTACAAAATCTTCATAATCGTAACCACAATTTGTTCCTGTTTCTTTAACATAACAAGTGTAAACGCCTCCCTCTATAAAGTTAAAAAAATTAGAACTCTGAAAATGAATATTATCTAAAGAATATTCAAAAATTCCTGTTCCAGTTATACTTATTTCGGCTGTCAATCCTTCCACTTTTATTGATGTAATTTCTGGTGCCGTATGTTCCACAACTGTAAAATTCTTGGTTAAATTACAATTTAAAGGCGTTGTAATTACAACTGAATACACACTTGCTGAAGTAACAGCACAATTTTGTGTAGTTGCTCCTGTAGACCATAAATAAGAACAACCTGGAAGTCTAGATTGAAGCGTTACGGATGTATTCTTACAAAAAATAATCGTTTCATCCACAACAGTTGGAGCAGGAACCACCTGAACAGGAATTGCTAATCTGTTAGATTGACAACCATTGCTTATTGCTTCAATATAATAAGTTGTCGATGCGTTTAAGTTAGGTGTTGTAAAGGAAGTTCCTGTAAAAATTGGAATCAAACTTGTATTGGAATCATACCAATTAATAACACCTATTGAAGTATTGGCCTGCAGGATAGTATTCGTATTTTGGCAAACAGGACTTGGAGTGATGAAACTAATTACTGGAACGGGTTTAATAGTAGCTGTAACTTGTATTCTATTTCCTAATCCACACCCAACAGGAAAAGCATCTACATAATAATCAGTTGTAGCATTTAATATAGGGGTAATGAATGTGTTCCCTGTAAAAATTGGTGTACCACCAGTTGGAGTAGTGTACCAATTAATGGCTCCAAGACTTCCCATATTTGACGTAGCTAGTAAGGTTACTGAACCACTTCCACATCTTGTAGCATTTGCTACATTAGTAATAATCGGAATAGTAATAATTGAAG
The DNA here is from genome assembly GCA_004293045.1 of Flavobacteriia bacterium. Taxonomy (GTDB): domain Bacteria; phylum Bacteroidota; class Bacteroidia; order Flavobacteriales; family Flavobacteriaceae; genus Flavobacterium. The sequence goes on from RDXY01000030.1 coordinate 7,003, forward strand.
TTGTGGAAATTTGTAAAACGGGATCCCCTGGCATACCTCCATATTCTACAATATAGCCTTTTGGCTGGTAATTCCCGCTTGAGGCACCGACATTACTTAAATCATTCCACGAACCGGGCTGTCCTACGCCTGGTGCTGTTACATGAGCGTAATCTTCTTCGCCTTGGTTGTTGGGTTCATTTGCATTCCAAAAAGCAAAATTGGGAGTACTTCCATTTACAGCGCCATTCCAAAAGGTAGTACCTAATTCTGGACCTGTAACCCATTTCCAAACCCCTTCATTTGCTTCGTCTGAACCACCAATCCATCCGGCTCCTGATGCTTGAACACCAGAAATCTGGACTTCTTCAACAGTAGTAATTGTAGCCAAATACCCTTGTAAACCATAATAAGTTGATGCCGCTGCTGCATTTTTAGCATTTGTCCAACTAATTCCCGTATTTGGAATATATTGATAGTAATGATCTGTTGATTCTAAATAATTTGCTTGCCCAACAGTAATAGAAAAAATTCGCTGCCCACTTGGATTTAAGGATGAATTTGTAAAAACCACCGATTCAATTGCTGCTTTAAATTGTAAATAAGTAGGATCACCACTTGTTCCGCTTAAGGTTAATTTCCCTTCTGTGGCATTCCAAGATGAAGTAATAGCGGGATGAGTTCCCGTTAAGGTTAACACATCTTGACCAAAAACATAACCTGACGAAATTTGAATGTACATAGCAGCAATACCAACATCGTCAGTATCTGTAATCGACATAGTTGTAACGATTGGCAAAGAAGTTTGAGGACAGTATACTTGGTTTCCAGTAGCTTGCAAGATAGGTGCTGCATTTTGAGCAACTATTGCATTAGAAAATAAAAAAAAATAAAGTAATTTTAATATCTTATTCATTTATCAAAGGTACAATAAGAAAATAAAAATTATTTGTTTTTTAACAACTTTTGAAATAAATCCCAAATTACAATTCCTGCGCTAACTGAAATATTCAAAGAATGTTTGCTCCCTAATTGTGGAATTTCTATTACACCATCTGAAGCATTAATAGCCTCTTGAGAAACGCCTTTTACCTCATTACCAAAAATTAAAGCATATTTTGTTTCCATTTCAGGCTCAAAATCATCTAACATAATTGCGTTTTCGGTTTGCTCAATAGCATAAATTTTAACATTTTCTACTTTCAATTTAGCAACAACTTCCAAAACATCTTTAGCATATTCCCAGGTTACGGTATCCGTTGCACCCAAAGCGGTTTTATGAATTTCTTTATTTGGCGGAACTGCTGTAATACCACATAGATAGATTTTTTCAATCAAAAAAGCATCCGAAGTTCTAAAAACCGATCCAATATTATGCAGGCTTCTAATGTCGTCTAACACAATAATTAATGGTGATTTTTTTGCTTCAGCAAATGCTTCTTTACTGATTCGATTTAACTCGGCGTTGGCTAATTTTCTCATCTTGCAAAAGTATAGATAATTTTCAATTCGTCAATATGTCGATATACCAATTTTGATAAATAGGTACACAGATTTAACTGATGAAACGGATTTTTAACATACTTTTTTTAAAACGCAGATTGTTGAAATTTTAATAATTTACATAATTTCTTAAATCTGTGTTCCAAACTTTTCAACTTAAAATTGAATTTTGAGATTCTAATTGCTATTGAATTTTGAATTTACTAACTTCGCCTTCACTAAATTTTTACGTTGTGGCTAAAAAATCAGCATCCGAAATAAAAGATTCTACTCCAAAAGTATCTCCATTAATGCAACAATACAACTCCATTAAGGCAAAATATCCTGATGCGTGTTTGTTGTTTCGCGTGGGCGATTTTTATGAAACTTTCGGTGAAGATGCCATTCGAGCTTCTAGAATTCTAGGCATAACTTTGACCAAACGTGGAAATGGAAGTGAAAGTGAAACCGCTTTGGCAGGATTTCCGCATCATGCTATTAATACCTATTTACCAAAATTAGTCAAAGCTGGATTACGAGTTGCCATTTGTGATCAATTGGAAGATCCTAAAATGACAAAAACTATAGTAAAACGAGGTGTTACCGAATTAGTAACTCCTGGCGTTTCTTTTAACGACGACATTTTACAATCGAAATCTAATAATTTTTTAGCTGCTGTGTTTTTTGGTAAAAAAACCAATGGAATATCATTTTTGGATGTTTCAACAGGTGAATTTTTAACGGCTGAAGGAAACGAAGAATATATAGACAAGTTGCTTCAAAATTTCAGACCAAGTGAAGTATTGGTTTCGAAACAACAAAAAGCTGACTTTAAACACCATTTTGGAGAAGATTTTCACGTGTTCTATTTAGAAGATTGGATTTATAAAGAAGATTATGCTTTTGAAAGCTTAACCAAACATTTTCAAACCAATTCATTAAAAGGTTTTGGTATAGATGATTTCAATGAAGCGGTGATTTCCTCAGGTGCCATTTTATTTTATTTATCAGAAACGCAACACAATAAAATTCAACATATTACGAATATTCAACGTATTGCAGAAGACGCTTATGTTTGGATGGACAAATTCACCATCCGAAATTTAGAATTATATCACAGTTATAATCCGAATGCGGTAACTTTAATTGATGTGATTGATAAAACGCTTTCGCCAATGGGTTCGCGATTGTTGAAACGTTGGTTGGCCTTGCCTTTGAAAGATATCAATAAAATTAAAGGCAGACACGAAGTAGTAGCGTATTTGAACGAAAATTCAGAAGAATTACACCAAATTCAATATCAAATTAAACAAATTTCCGATTTAGAGCGCTTAATTTCAAAAGTAGCTACGGGAAAAGTCTCGCCAAGAGAAGTCATTCACTTAAAAGATTCGTTAGAGGCTATTATTCCAATTAAAACGTTGGCTTTACAATCAAAAAATGAAGCGTTAAAAACCATTGGTGATAGTTTGCATGCTTGCGAATTGTTACGAGAAAAAATAGGAACTACTTTAAATCCTGATGCTCCGGTAGCCATTAATAAAGGAAACGCCATTGCAGTTGGCGTAAACACAGAATTAGATGAATTAAGAACCATTTCTTCAACAGGAAAAGGCTATTTAGAAGCGTTGGAAAAACGCGAAAGTGAGATTACAGGTATTCCTTCGCTAAAAATATCATTTAATAATGTTTTTGGATATTATATTGAAGTACGAAATACACATAAAGATAAAGTTCCAGCGGAATGGATCAGAAAACAAACTTTAGTTAATGCGGAACGATATATTACAGAGGAATTAAAAGAATATGAATCGAAAATTTTAGGTGCAGAAGATAAAATTTCGCAACTAGAAAGTATGTTGTACGAACAATTGGTCAATTGGATGGCAACGTATATTAAACCGGTACAGTTAAATGCAAATTTAGTTGCGCAAATAGATTGTCTTCAAAGTTTTGCACAACTAGCTATTGAAAATAAATACGTACAACCCGAAATAGATGAAACCTTTGATTTAGATATTAAAGAAGGACGCCATCCAGTTATTGAAAAACAACTTCCGATAGGAACGCCATATATATCAAACGATGTTTTTTTAGCTAGAGAAACCCAGCAATTAATTATGATTACAGGGCCAAATATGTCCGGGAAATCAGCAATTTTACGACAAACGGCTTTGATTGTGTTACTGGCCCAAATGGGAAGTTTTGTTCCTTCCGCTCAAGTAAGAATGGGTGTTGTAGATAAGATTTTTACACGGGTAGGCGCCAGTGATAACATTTCTATGGGAGAATCTACTTTTATGGTAGAAATGAATGAAACAGCTTCAATTCTGAATAATATTTCCGATAGAAGTTTGGTGTTATTAGACGAAATCGGAAGAGGTACCTCAACCTATGACGGAATCTCAATCGCTTGGGCAATTGCCGAATATTTACACGAACACCCAAGTAAAGCTAAAACACTTTTTGCCACCCATTATCATGAATTAAATGAAATGGAAGCGATTTTTACACGAGTACAAAATTTTAATGTTTCTGTAAAAGAATTAAAAGACACCGTTTTATTTATTAGAAAATTAGTAAAAGGAGGTAGCGAACACAGTTTTGGTATTCACGTAGCAAAAATGGCAGGAATGCCTCAAACAGTGATTCAGAAAGCGCAAAAAATATTAAAAAAATTAGAGAAAGACCATTCTGGAGAAGCTTTAAACGGAATAAAAGCTGAAAAAGAGGAATTGCAATTGAGTTTTTTCAATTTAGAGGATCCATTATTAGAAGATCTTAAAGAAGAAATTATGAATATTGATATCAATACGTTAACTCCGGTTGAAGCCTTAATGAAACTCAATGAGATAAAAAGAATGTTGACGAAAAAATAAATGTAATATAACTTTTTCACTTTCAAATCATTAAAAAAAAGATTACATATTTTTAGTAAAAGTTCTTGCGAGAATAAAAATATGTACTATATTTGCACTCGCATTACGAAAGAAATGCACACGTTCCTTAAAAATTGCGAAAATAGCTCAGCTGGTAGAGCGCGACCTTGCCAAGGTCGAGGTCGCGGGTTCGAGCCCCGTTTTTCGCTCAAAAATAAAAATACAAATTATTGTGTTTACACAATAAAATGCTTGAGAATAACTTTAATTAATTTTTTCTAAAAATTAGCTAAAAAATTCAAAAAGCAGATATGCTTGAGTGGTGGAATTGGTAGACACGCTGGACTTAAAATCCAGTGGGTAGTAATGCCCGTGCGGGTTCAAGTCCCGCCTTGAGTACTAAAAGCTTCAAACTATGTTTGGAGCTTTTTTTGTTTAAAATAACATTAAACTATTATTATATCTAATATAAAATGGCAACTTTTGTAATCAGCAAAAAACCCAGCGGACATTACAAATACGAATTAACTTCTCGTAGAGGAAAAACCATTTTTATTAGTAATGCATTTGAATTACGATTTGAATGTGAAGAAGAAATTGAAGTATTAAAAAAATCAATAGAACAATTGTTTTTTATGCGATTTCGTTCGCCTGCAGGGAAATTTTACTTTAAAATCATTTTAAACGATAAAGAAGTTGCTGTTAGCAGAAAGTATTCCACTCAATTAATGTTAGAAAAAGGCATCCATGAAATTTTAAAATATGGAGCCAAAGCCGAATATTTAGATTTTTCAAAATCACAGGATATTTTTCCGCCAGCGGAAGATGTTTTTGGATAATTGATAGTTTTTTCGCAGAGACTCACAAAGAAACACCGAGATGCACAAAGTATTTCAACGAATCAACTTTAAACAACGTTTGTCACCCTGAAAGGATCTCGTACGATCTAATTTACGCGTCAGTTTTAAAGTTCAGCATTATCAGTATTCGTGCAAGTATTATTATTTAAAACACCACTCGCTACATATCATTCACTTTTGGGCAAAAAAAAATCCCGACTATGTCGGGATTGATCTCTTTTCGAAAAGAAGGTCAAATATTATTTTTTAACTTCTTCTTTAACTTCTTCAGTTTTTGTAGCAGCGCTATCTGTTTTCACAGCAGCAGTGTCAGCAACAACAGCAGTAGTATCAGCTACAACAGCAGTAGTATCTACAGCAGTAGAATCAGCAGTAGCTTCTCCTTCTGTTCCTTTTTTGTTACAAGAAACTAATACAGCAGCAACGAATGCTAAACTTAAAACAACTTTTTTCATCTTAATTTTATTATAAAGGTTAATTATTTATGAAGCAAAGATATAAAAAAAATTAAATGTCAAATACTTTTTTTAACTTTTTTTAAAATATTTTTCAATTCTTGCACAATTCATACTATGTTACTTAGAAAATAACGTCTATTTCCCTTTGTTTTTAGGTGTATTCGGCTGATTATAAATGATTTTCATTTCTTCAATTAAATTTTTCGCACCAGCATATTTATCAATAATAAATAGAATATATCGTGTATCTACCATAATGTTTCTACAAATATCTGGAGAATAATACACATCGCTCATGGTGCCTTCCCAAACACGGTCAAAATTTAATCCAATTAGGTTTCCATTAGCATCTAAAGCGGGACTTCCAGAATTTCCTCCAGTGGTATGATTTGTAGCAATAAAAGCCACTGGCATTTTACCATTATCAGCATATTTACCATAGTCTTTTGCATTGTACAAATCGATTAATTTTTGTGGTACGTCAAATTCATAATCTCCAGGCACATATTTTTCTATTACGCCATCTAAATACGTAAACGGAGTATACAAAACTGCATCGCTTGGTTTGTATCCTTTTACTTTTCCGTAGGTTACACGCAAAGTAGAATTAGCATCAGGGAAAATTCTCGCCGATTTTGGACTTAACTCTAAAATGGCTTTCATATAGGTACGTTGTGTAGCCATGTTTTTCAAGTTAATCTCGTCATATTTTGGCGCTACATTTTTGTTATAGGCTTCTGCAAGTGTTTTTACAAATGCAAACCCTTTATCTTGATTTAATCTTTCCAAAACCGTTTTAGCATCTCCAGATAAAAGTTCTTTTAAACCAGCATAAGAAGTTAACCTAGACGACTTAAAAATATCAGTTGCTAATTGAGTAGCATCTATTCCTATTACACTTTCAGGCAAAAATTGTTGTGGCGATTTTTTGCTATAAATAGCAATTAATTTTTCAAAGACTTTTTCATCAACTTGTGCATTAAAATCTTTATACAAAGGCTCAAACGCTTCCATTACATTCTTTTTTCTGTCATTAAAAGCCTGCTCTCCTTTTGAATTATACACTTGCTCTAATTGAAACAAACGGTATCCAAAAGATAAAATTTCAGTATTTCTTAAAACTACTTCGGTGTAATAATCTCTTGCAATAGCATAATCTTTAATAGCAGCATAATTTGTGGCAAAGTCAGCTAATAAATTTCCATATTCCGCTTGTTTTCCAGCTTGGATAATTTTATCTGTTAAGTCTTTTTCAAAAACTTGCTTTGCACCTACTGCATTGGCTTTAATTAATCCTTTGCGCTCTCCTATCCATTTTTTCCAATAATTGGCTACTCCTGCATATTTGGAAGCATATTGAATCTTAATCGCTTGGTCTTTTCTCATAAAATCATCTTGTACTTTTAATGCTGCATCTCGAACTTCAATTCGAGCCGGGTTTAAATCGTTTACCATTTGCTCCACAGCAAAAGAAGGTAAATATTCAGTAGTTTTTTCCAGGATAACCCATTACCATTGTAAAATCGTTTTCTTGGATTCCTTTTGCAGAAACTGGAAAAAAATGCTTAGGCGTGTAAGGCACATTATCTTTTGAATACGCTACTGGACGATTGTTTTTATCCGCATAGACTCTGAATAAAGAAAAATCTCCCGTATGACGTGGCCAAACCCAATTGTCAGTATCCGAACCAAATTTTCCAATAGAACTTGGCGGCGCACCTACTAATCGAATGTCTTTAAAGTTTTCTGTAACAAATAATAAATATTGGTTTCCATCGTAAAAAGATCGAACTAAAACATCTTGCCAAGCTTCTCTTACATACGATTTGTTTAGAGCTGCAATATTTTCTTGAATTTTCTTTTGTTTTTCTGCTTCTGAAGTTAAACCAGCAAGGCCTTCAAACACTTTTGGGGTTACATCATCTATTTTCACAATAAAAGTAACGACAACTCCTGGGTTTGGAAGTTCTTCCTCCATTTTATAAGCCCAAAATCCGTTAGCTAAATAATCGTGTTCCACAGTAGAATGATTTTGTATGTTGTCATACCCACAATGATGATTCGTTAACAATAAGCCTTTAGAAGAAATCATTTCTGCGGTACAACCGCCATCAAATTGAGGAACGGCGTCTTTTAATGAGGATTTATTTATAGAATAAATTTGTTCCGCTGTAAGTTTAGAGCCTAAAGCTTTCATTTCGTTCTCGTTCATACCTTGCAACAAAGATGGAATCCACATACCCCCTTGTTGGGCTTGCGTTTGAACAATAAATAATACTAAAAATAATTTTAAAAATTTCATAGGATACTAATTTATATTAATTTGTCTTTATTAAATAGATTATGTTACCATAATTATAATAATTTGTATCTTTTTCCCAATCAATAGAACTAAATATCACTTTGATTTGATATTTTTCTATAGTAACATCAATTGATAAATCATCAATTACAACATCGTTAGAAGCGTTTTTATATTTGTTAAAAAATTGTTTTTTTATAATTGGCAAAATGTCTTTTGATTTTTCATTAATTTTAATTTCAAAAGAAGATGACCCATAATTTTCTGTAATTGAAATTTTATCGTTATTTACTTCCGTTTCAATATTCCGGTCATACTGATTACTATTAATAACAAATTGATAATCTTTAATATTAATAATTTTTTTGTTTGATGAAATTCTTAAGAAATAATTCTTGTTTTTTTGATTTTGGTTATGAGTGATATTTAAAAAAAGATTGTTGTACCAATATTTATTTGTTTTAGATTTTTTTACTGATTCAGCATCCAAATATACTTCAATGAATTCATCATCAAATCGTTCGCTTAAAAATTCTAGTTTATTCTCTACATTATTCGCAACAGAATCTGTTACTTGTTTTCCGAAATTAATTTTATTATTAACTAATAAATTATTTTCTTGCAAAACCTGAATTAATTCATTTTCTTGACTTCTAATTGAAACTGAAAAAACATTTAAATACGGGAAAATCAAGGCAAATAACCCAAAAATAAATAATGAAATTGGAATAAATTTAATGGTAGCTTTTTTGAAAAACACAAAGTACAAAACAAGAATTGTTAGCCATAATGAAATTAATAACACAAAATATCTTGCCTCTGTATAACCATATTGAAGAACTCTAGTAAAAATAGCAACAAACAATAAAATAATTAATGGAATTAAAGTGTAATAAAATAATTTGCTAAATATTACAATCCAAGATTTTAATTTCAATTCTTTTAAAGGGTGTACTAACAATATTGCAAAAATTCCGACTAAAGAATAAGCTAAAACTAAGTAAGATACCCAGCCTCTAGGCAATTGCCAGTTAATTACAATTTTAGCACAATAGAAATACAAAATGACAACATAAATTATCAAAAGTGGTATTAAAATAAATTGTGTAAAAAACTTTAAAACTACAGGATACTTCCCTTCTTTTTCTAGATAATCAAGACCCGATTCGTTAAAAAGTAAAAATATAAAAGTGCTTCCAAAAATCCCCAAAGCAAAAAAAGTTTCAGCGTACACCTTACCATCAAAGTCAAAACTAAAAAGTTCTTCAACAGCTAAAATAGCAAGTTCTACACCCCCAATTAACACGCCAGTAAATACAGCTGTTAAAAACAAATTGACAAATAAATTTTTATTATACTGCCAAAAATTAAGTTCGGAAGTTTCTTTCTTTATAAAGGCTACAAAAGAAACAAGTAAATGCGAAAGTAGGTAGGTAGGTATGATTATAAAAACATAAAATTCAGTAAAATCTTCCTCTTTTTTTGGAAAAATAAAGAAATAGGAAATTAAAAATACAAATCCTAAAAGTTGCCAGATAAGTCCGTTTTTAATTCTTTGAGAAAGTATTTTCAATGCGAATTGTAAAGAAATACCGAGTGAAAAAGTAAATCCTAACTTAATTAATAGAAATGCAGATTCTTTTTTTGGCTCACATTCGATACCATAAATCACTGTCATTACAAATGCTAAAGACATTAATAAAACAAAAGGATAATTAAAAAGTAATTGTTTAACTTTTCCAAAAAGTAAAGTGACTCTGTTTTTCATTTTATTAAAAATTTAAATTTTTATATTATTCAATATATGTGCTGTAGCGCCCTTATTCATTTGCACAAAAGTACTACAAATATGTCCTTTTTCTAATCGTTCTTCCTCGTTTTGTAGTAACAAGTTTAACGCATCATTTAATTCTGATTGATTTTTTATTGAAACACAACCTTCTAACCCAACTAAAGCTATCGCTTCTGCAAAGTGCGAATAATTTGGCCCAATAACAATTGGAATTCCAAATGTGGCGGGTTCTAAAAGGTTATGCACCCCTGGATTTCCGAAACCACCTCCAACGTAGGCAATGTCTGCATAAGAATAAATCTTAGTTAAAATTCCGATTGTATCAATTATAAAAACTTGAAAACTAGATAAATCAATATTACTTTTTTCTGAAAATAAAACGGAAGATTTTGTTATTTGGGATTTGATATTTTTTATTTGCTCCGCTTTGATATTATGTGGCGCAATTATAAATTTTACGTTTTCTGAAGATTCATTAATGTAATTTACCAATAGTTCTTCATCTTTTGGCCAACTACTTCCAATTACAATTGTTGGCTGATTATTTTTAAATGCAGCAATAAAATCTAACGTATTTTCTTTTTCTAAAAGGGTCACTACTCTATCAAAACGGGTGTCTCCAGAAATTTTAACGTTATCAAAACCTATAGATTGTAATACTAGTTTTGAAGATTCGTTTTGTACAAAAAAATAGGTAAATGTTTTCAATGCCTTTCTATAAAATCCGCCATACCACTTAAAAAAAGCCTGATTTTTTCTAAAAACTCCAGAAATTAAATAGGTTTTGATGTTTTGATGTTTTAATTCCTTAAGGTAATTCGGCCAAAATTCGTATTTAATAAAAAATACCATTTCTGGATGCACTACTTTTAAAAATTGTTTGGCATTAGCAATCGTGTCCAAAGGCAAATATACCGTAACATCTGCAACGGTATTGTTTTTCCGTATTTCATATCCTGAAGGCGAAAAAAAGGTAAGTATAATTTTATGATTTGGATGCTGTTGTTTTACTTTTTCAATAACAGGTAAGCCTTGTTCGTATTCTCCCAAAGAGGCTGCGTGAAACCAAATTGTTTTATCAAATTCTTGAATATTATTTTTCAAAGTTTCAAAAACTGATTTTCTTCCTTGTACAAACAAGTTCAATTTTGGACTAAAAAGCGCCAAAATCTTTAAAAACTGCGAAGCAAAAAGGAGTATAAAATTATATATAAATGACATAGTACTAATTTATGTTGCTAAATTACGTTTCTTTTATGTAACACAAAAAATGTAAGTAGAATTTCTTACTTTTGCTTGACTAAATTAGATTAGGAAGATGAAAAAATTACAAATGGTTGACTTAAAAAGTCAATACGACAAAATAAAAGACGAAGTAAACGCGTCTATTCAAGAGGTTTTAGACAACAATACTTATATAAATGGTCCTTTAGTACACCAATTTCAGGCTGATTTAGAAAAATATTTAGGTGTAAAACACGTAATTCCTTGTGCCAACGGAACGGATGCTTTACAAATTGCGATGATGGGATTGGGTTTACAACCTGGTGATGAAGTCATAACTGCTGATTTTACCTTCGCAGCAACCGTTGAAGTGATCGCTTTATTGCAATTGACTCCAGTTTTGGTAGATGTAGATATGAATAATATGAATATTTCATTAGAAGGTATTCGTAAAGCCATTACTCCAAAAACAAAAGCGATTGTTCCTGTACATTTATTTGGTCGAGCTGCCAATATGGATGCGATTATGGAAATTGCCAAAGCACATAATTTATTTGTAATTGAAGATAATGCGCAAGCAATTGGAGCAGATTATACCTCAAAAGATGGTTCTAAAAAGAAAGTGGGGACTATTGGACATGTTGCCGCAACTTCTTTTTTCCCATCTAAAAACTTAGGCTGCTATGGTGATGGTGGTGCGATTTACACAAACGATGACAATTTAGCACACATTATTAGAGGAATTGTAAATCACGGCATGTATGAAAGATATCATCACGATGTGGTTGGGGTAAATTCTCGTTTAGATAGTATTCAAGCAGGTGTTTTAAAAGCAAAATTACCACATTTAGACACATACAACAGTGCGCGTCAAGATGCTGCGAGAAAATATTCACTTGCATTAGGTATCAATAAAAATATCGTTGCGCCAACTATTTGCGAAAGTTGCGATTGTCACGTATTTCATCAATATGTAATTCGTATTACAAATGGAAAACGCGACGGATTATTAGCGCATTTACAAGAAAAAGGTATTCCTTGTGCGATTTATTATCCAATTCCATTACATAGTCAGAAAGCCTATACGGATGTTCGTTATAAAGAAGAAGATTTTCCAGTTACCAATCAGCTGTGTAAAGAAGTAATTGCGTTACCTATGCACACAGAATTAGACGATGAACAAATTAAATTTATTACCGATACGGTTTTAGAATATTTGAAATAAGAAAATAGAAAATAGAAAATAGAGAAAAGACCTTACAGTAACATCTATATTCTATAAACTATATTCTATAAACTTAAATAAATGAAAATAGTAGTCACTGGAGGATTAGGTTTTATCGGTTCTCATACCGTTGTAGAATTGCAGAATGAAGGTTTTGAGGTTATTGCAATTGATAATCTTTCCAATTCTTCTATGG
>RDXY01000055.1 GCA_004293045.1 Flavobacteriia bacterium
TACAAGTTTTACACAAGCAATTTTCGAAATTATTCCAACTATTTTTAGTTGCATTCTTTATACTATGTATTACAATGTATCCATATTTTAAAGTTGATGAATTTTTAATTATTACTTCTTACATCGACACATTTATTACATTATTTATTCTTTTTTTTACAATTATTTGGTTTAGAAAGCTAATACTAGATGCTTATATTGAAAACCTATTGCAGAATAGTACTTTTTATTTTATTTCGGGGTTTATATTGTATTATTGTGGTACACTGTTTTTATTTTTACTTAGTAATTACATTTATAAAGTTGAATCAAGCATGTTTCAATCCTATTGGGTAATTAATATATTATTAAATTTAGTTTTACGAACTCTTTTACTTGTGGGGCTATGGAAGGCGAGAACGAATTAAAATCGATAATTTTTATTGGTACCTTTTTAATGTTATTTTTAGCATTTGGCTTGTTGTTTATGGTTTTGTTTTATCAACGTCATTTGGCAAAAATTAAAAAGAAAGAAGCCGAATTATTATTAAAAACCGCATTAAAAAGTGAGAAAAAAGAACGTAAACGTATCGCTAAAGATTTGCATGATGCTATTCAGAGTGATTTGAATGCGATTCGTAATTATGTTATTTTATTTTCTAAAAAGAATAGTCATACGGATGCGCCAGAGCTTTTAGAAGCTATTCATACTTCTTTGGAACAAACTATTGAAAATACACGATTGATTTCTTATCAATTGATGCCTCCTTTATTAGAAACAGCTGGATTTAATTTGGCATTACGTGATTACTTTGAACAATTGAGTGCTTCGAGTGGTAAGCGTTTTGAATTGGATATGAACTTGGCCGAAACTTTAGTTTCTGATAAAATTAGTTACGAAATGTTTCGTGTGGTTCAGGAATTGACTTCTAATATGCTAAAATATGGTTCTATGACCATTTGTACCGCTCGATTGAATACAACTTCTAAAGGTGTTTGTTTTGAACTAATTGATGACGGTATTCCTTTTGATTTTAAAATGGCCTACAAACAAACAAAAGGAACCGGACTTCAAAATATTCAATCGCGATTAAAAAGTATTTCTGCGACCTTAGAGCAAGACACCATTGCTAAAGGCAATCATTATAAAATTTATTTATTTCCTATTTATGATTAAAGTTGCTTTAGTTGACGACCATCAGCTATTTAGAAAAAGTTTGTCGTTATTATTATCTTCATGTGAAGGTATTTCTGTTGTGTATGATACTTCTGATGGTATGGCTTTTTTAAAGTATTTAGAAGAAGCCGAACTGGACGTATTACTTTTGGATTTAGAAATGCCCATAGTTCATGGATACGATGTTTGTAAGCAAGCAAAGTTTATTGATCCTGATCTTAAAGTCATTATTTTATCGCAATTGACTTCTAAAGAAGCTGTGCATCAAGTTATGGAAATAGGTGCAAATGGTTATTTTACAAAAAATTCTTCTCCAGATATTTTAGAAGATGCTATTAGAAATGTATTTGATAAAGATTATTATTTTGATATTGCTCTGAGTACTGTAATACGTGAAGCTTTGTTGTGGAAGAGAAAACGAAATACCTTTTCCGATACGCCTAGCGTTCATTTAACGCCTAGAGAAATACAAATTATACAATTGGCCACTAAGGAAAAATGTAGTAAGGAAATTGCTGATTCACTTAATATTAGTACACGAACAGTAGAAAAGCACCGTAAACATATTATGGAGAAAACAGATTCTAAAAACTTTATTGGGGTTATCTTGTATGCTTTGAAGTCTAATTTGATACTTTTAGAGGACGTGTAAAAAATAGATGGAAGATTTGTAATCCATGTATAAAATTAAAATAAATCTACCATAATTACTTCTAATTCATTTTCTAAACCTGCATAGTTTCTAGCAGAACTGAAATAATACTCTTCTGGCTCAGTTACAATTTTATCTTTTACGGGATTGTTATGGATATAATTAACTTTTTGTTTTATAAACCAATTTGTCTCTACTAACTCTGCATGATACCCGTCTTGCCACACTTTAAATTGTTGCTCTCTTTTTAAATGTTGACATGCTTTTTGAAAGTATTCTAACATCCATTCTCTTCTGCTTTCAGGTTCATCGTTTATAGTTTGAAGTATTTTCTTTGATGTAAATTTTTTAAAATCTCTAATTACATCCGATAAAACAAAGCCATTAGTGGCCTTACATAACAAATGTAAATGGTTACTCATTATAACATAAGCATATATCTCTAGTCCTTTATTTTTTTGGCAATAATTTAATGCGTTTATTATGTTGTACTTTTGATTAAGACGCGTAAACACATCTATCCAGCCTACAGTTGTTATGGTGATAAAATAGGCTTCTTCGGTTGTTGTGGCTTTATATTTTGTTGACATTGACGTATAAATTTACATTCAAATATAAAAAAAAAGCACACCACTTTTATTGTAGTTTCTGTTTTTCTTTTCACTTTGTGGGCACGGATTGCAAATCCGCGCTATCCGTTACGAGACATATCCGCGCCATCGGGTTGCCGTTTTCAAATATGGCAATGTCTTGCTCTCCTATTTTAGAAGCTACTCGTTGCGTGCCATTGAAATAATGTTTGCTGTATTTTTGGTTGGCATCTACTACCATATAAGGGCTAACGTACGTAGTGTATAATCCCATAGTGGTGTTA
>RDXY01000002.1 GCA_004293045.1 Flavobacteriia bacterium
TACCGCCACGTCTTGCAATATAATTGTTGTTTCCAATATTGAAATCGAAATCGCCAGTTGGAAAAACATAAAACAGAATGCCTCTTTCTAAAAACACAATTGGTTCTGCATCTCTGTAATCAATAGCATAATAATTAGGATGCCCATTTTGGTGTCCATTTCTGATCCCACCACGTCTTTCAGTGCTAACTTCTTGAGCTTGTGTTGCGTTTAACAGGAATAATAAACTGCCAACTAAAAATGTAATTTTTCTCATGATTTCTAAATTTTAATTGTTAAACATTTTATTAAATTATTTGTTATTTAACTATTTTCAATTGTTGTGCCAAAGCATAATATTTATATGATAACGATATGATAACAACTTGTTAATGATTTCTAACGTATTGATTGTAAAGGTTTTATTTTGAATATTTAAAGAGTAGTTTCTGATTTTTCATCTATTATTTACAACTTAGAAGCTACTAATTTCTTAAATTTCTAAAATCTGTTTTTTAAAAAAGTAAAAAATTAGACTGAAATTGAATTTAGTTTTTGTTGTTGCCATCGAATTTACTATTTTAGCACAAATCAGATTCAGTATGAAGAAGCTTTTTTTATTATTTTTCTTTATAACCCACATAATTTTTGCTCAGTATCCAAAGGATTATTTTCGTTCTCCCTTAGATATTCCAATAAATTTATCTGGGACTTTTGGTGAATTACGTTCCAATCATTTTCATTCAGGTTTAGATATTCGAACCAATAATATAGAAGGATTACCGGTTTACGCTGCTGCAAACGGAATGGTAGTTAGAATTAAAGTATCGCCATTTGGTTATGGAAAAGCGCTATATATTGCACATCCTAATGGATATACCACGGTTTATGGGCATTTACAGAAGTTTAGCGACAAAATAGAAGCGTACGTAAAAGAACAACAATATCGTCTGAAAAGTTTTGAAGTGGAATTATATCCCAGTAATATAAAAGTTACACAATCTGAAATTATTGCTTTGTCTGGTAACTCTGGCGGAAGTGGCGGACCCCATTTGCATTTTGAATTTAGAGATACCGCATCAGAAAAAATTATCAATCCCATGGCTTTTGGAATGAATAAATTGATTAAAGATGAAACAAATCCTGTGATTTCCAGTTTAATGGTATATCCTGCAAACGATTCAATTTTTGTCAACAAAAGCAGAAATCCAGTTAGTTTGTCAATACAAAAACAAGTTGATGGTACTTTTTTAGCCACAAAAGTTGTAGCCAGTGGGAAAATTGGTTTTGCGCTAAATTCGTATGATATATCAACCAATAATTACAACAAAAACGGAATTTATAAAGTTGAAAGTTTTTTAAATGGATCTCCAAATTTTAAATATGAATTTGAAACGTTTGCTTTTGACGAATCCAAACATGTTAATTATTTTATTGATTTTATTACATTCAAAAAATTAAAACAACGCTTTCAAAAATTGTTTATCAAGGAAAATTATCCTTTATCTATAGTAAACGGGAATACTAAAAATGGTTTGATTGATATTAAACCCAATATAAATTATACCTATAAAATTGTGGTTTCTGATTTTCACGGAAATACCACTGTTGTAAATGTTCCAATTTCTTACGAAAAAGCAATTCAATTTTCTGAACCACCAAAACCAGTAGCAAAAGAAAATTATTTTATTAAGTACAAATCAGAATATAATTTTGAGTTTGAAAAATCCGCTGTTTATTTGCCACAAAATACGTTATATGAAAATGCTACTTTAAAAATTGTTGAAAAAGACAATATTTTAGATATTGAAAATAATTTTGAAGCGATTCAAAATGGTTTTACTGTCACGTTAGATGTTTCAGATTTATCTGAAGAAGACCAAAAGAAAGCCTTTGTAGGAACTGTTTCAGGGTATAAATTAGAATATAATGCTTCGTACAGGAAAGCTACAAAAATTTCTGCTAAAGTAAAAGCATTTGAGAAATATAAAGTAGGTATTGATACTGTGGCGCCTCGAATTTATAATCCTAATTTTATTGAAGGCAGCAATATATCAAAATTAAAAACGTTAAGTGTTTCTATAAGCGATGCACTTTCTGGTATAGATAGTTATAATGCTTATTTAAATGATGAATGGATTTTAATGGAATATGATTATAAAACCAAAAAATTAATTCATAATTTTGAAGATGGTAAAGTAATTCCAGGAAACAATACCATCAAAATTGTAGTTACAGATAAATTGGACAATACGGCCACTTTTTTATCTAATTTTATTTATTAAATATGAGTTTAAATTTAAAAGCCATTCGAATTTTATTATTTTTTGTTTTTATTTCTTCTCTTTCATTTGCCCAAAAAGCCAGAATTAAAGGGATTGTTCTAAACGAAAAGCAGTTGCCCATTGAAAATGTTTCGGTAAGTACATCAACTTCCAATACCATCACCAATAAAAATGGTTTTTACGAATTAGAAATTCCTGCAAATGTCGAAATTACTATTTCGTATTTCAATTCGTTATATAAGAAATCCACGTATAAAGTCAATTTAAAAACCAATGAAGATTTTGAATGGAATCCGATTTTAGGAACAATTAATGAAGTAATTGAAACCGTAGTAATATCAGGAAAAAATAGAAAAATAAATGGAGCCACAGCCCTTTCGCCCGTTTTATTAAGACGAATTCCAGGAGGAAATGCAGGTGTTGAAAATTTGATTAAAACACTTCCCGGTGTGTATTCAAATAATGAATTAAGCACCTCTTATGCTGTACGTGGTGGAAATTATGATGAAAACTTAGTATATGTAAATGAAATTGAAGTCTATCGCCCGTTTTTAGTTCGTTCCGGACAGCAAGAAGGGTTAAGTTTTACCAATACCGACATGGTACAAAATATCGATTTTTATGCTGGTGGATTTCAAGCCAAATACGGTGATAAATTGGCTTCTGTATTAGATATTGCGTATCGAAATCCTAAAACATTTCATGCCGGTTTAGAAGCCAGTTTTTTAGGTGGAAGTATTTTTGCCGAAGGCGTTTCCAAAAATCAAAAGTGGAGTAACATTACTGGAGTTCGCTATAGAAATAACTCTCTTTTAGTGAAAAGTCAGGAAACACAAATTAATTATAAACCTTCCTTTTTAGATGTGCAATCGCTGTTTAACTTTAACTTAAATACCAAATGGAATTTTAGTTTCTTAGGAAATATTGCACAAAATAATTATAAGTATCAACCTACTTCTCGTCAAACGAATTTTGGAACTATTAGTGATCCAATTGCCTTATTAATTCAGTATGAAGGACAAGAAAAAGATACTTATACTACCTTTTTTGGCGCGATAAAAGCTGTTTTTGAACCAAATAAAAATAATAAATACAAATATATTTCATCGGTATATCATACTGTAGAACAAGAATATTATGATATTTTAGCACAATATCGATTAGGAGAAGTAGATGCAAATATTGGTTCTGAAACTTTTGGAAACGTAGTGTTTTCTCGTGGAATTGGTTCACAATTAAATCACGCAAGAAATAACTTAGATGCTTTAATTGTAACAAATGAAATAAAGGGAAATCATAAATTAAATGATGACAACACGATAGAATGGAGTTTTAAACATAATTTTGAAAACATTAGAGATAGAGTAGTAGAGTGGGAAGTTATTGATTCCGCTGGATTTTCACTACCAAATCCTGAATTAGAATATATTAATGACCAACCTTATAATCCTTATTTTGGTCCATTAGCGCCATATCAAAACGTTCGTGCCAAAAATAATACTACAATTAATCGATTCAATTCCTATTTAAATTGGAATTATGAAGGAATGATTGGTTCGCATACCTTTTATGTAAATGCAGGTGTTCGTGGGCAAAGTTGGATGGCTTCAAATAACGGAATCTCTGGAAACCATCAATTTACATTTTCACCCAGAGCACAGTTTATTTTAAAACCAAATTGGGATAAAGAAATGGTGTTTCGCTTTTCGGTCGGCGTTTATAATCAACCGCCATTTTATAGAGAATTACGTGCCAGCGATGGTGCTGTAAATCCGAATGTAAAAGATCAAAAATCCATTCATTTTGTTTTTGGACACGATTATAGTTTTCAAATGTGGAACAGACCTTTTAAATTAGTGAGTGAAGCTTATTACAAAACGATGACAGATGTAAACGCATATACCATAGATAATGTACGAATTAGATATGAAGCAAATAATAACGCCACAGCTTATGTATATGGAATTGACGGAAGATTAAATGGTGAGTTTGTTCCTGGCGTAGAATCTTGGTTTACGTTTGGGTATTTAAAAACAGAAGAAAATCAAGGTGGTAAAGGTTTTATTGCTCGTCCTACAGACCAACGATTGAAATTTGCTATTTTATTTCAAGATTATATGCCAAACATACCAAGTTTAAAAATGTACTTAAATTTAGTTTACAACACGGGTTTACCTGGTGGTTCGCCAGCATATGCAGACCCTTATTTATATCAAACAAGATTAAACGATTACAGAAGAGCCGATACTGGATTTTCTTATGTTTTTAAAGATGCAAAATTGGGTGGGCATAGAAAATGGTTAGCTAATTTTTCCGAATTTAGTGTAGGTTTTGAAATTTATAATATGTTTAATAATCAAAACTCGATTACCAATACTTGGGTGCGAGATGTGTATACCAAAACACAATATGGTGTGCCAAATTATTTAACCACACGAACGTTTAATTTGAAATTAAGTATGAGAATATAAGGTTGAAACTACAGATTATTGTTTTTTTTTAATTCTTTAATTCAAAAAAAAACAAAGAATAAATGTATTTTAAGTATATTTGATATTCAAACAATAAACTATGAAAAATTATATATATATCCTTTTAGTGTCGAGTGTGATGATTTTTTCTTGTCAAGAAGAAAAGGCTAAACCAAAAGTAAAATATACTGGTAAAGAAGCCAAATCATTACAAAAAGACACCACTAAGTTAGAAGTTGCTGATTTGCCTATTCAGTTTGAAGGAAGTAATGTGTTGGTTTATGCTATTGGTAATTTAACTGTTGGCGATATCAATAGAAAAGGAAGTTATGAAAGTACCTCAGCATATGAAGGCGTTTCAGGGTTTCACGTTTCTAATTCTATGGAAAATGAAATTACGGGTTATTTACAAAATCTAAAATTTCAAGAAATGGGTTCTGATTCGTTACAGGTATTAACGGATAAAATAATGCTAATTGAGCGTGTTTCTTTTGTAAAAAGTAATAAAACTTTAGTGTATGTTTTGGCTGATGCCGATACCAATCAAGATGGTTTGATTGATTCAAATGATATTAAGTCGCTTTATATTAGTACAGAATTAGGTAAAAATTTCACCAAAATTTCTACAGAATTACAAGAATTAATAGATTGGAAATACATAGAATCTGCAAATAAAATTTTCTTTAGAACTATAGAAGACGCTAATAAAAATGGCGAATTTGATAAAAAAGACACCATTCATTATCACGTTGTAAATTTAAAAGACAATAAAGTATCGGAATATTTTCCTTTATAAATTTTATTCTAAACTTTGTAAGGCTACTAACCTAGCGTACGTTCCATTTTTCGCAATTAATTCGGCATGTTTGCCTTGTTCTACAATTTCACCTTTTTGCATGACTATAATGTTGTCTGCTTTTTGAATGGTTGATAATCGGTGTGCAATGACAATAGAAGTTCGGTTTTGCATCATTTTTTCTAAAGCATCTTGTACTAATTTTTCACTTTCCGTATCTAATGCAGAAGTCGCTTCATCTAAAATCATTATTGGAGGGTTTTTTAATACCGCTCTCGCAATAGATAATCGTTGTTTTTGTCCGCCCGATAATTTTCCACCCGCATCACCAATATTGGTATCAATTCCATTAGGAAGAGAAGCTACAAACTCATAGGCATTAGCAATTTTTAAAGCTTCAATAAGCTCTTCATCACTAGCATTCGGTTTTCCAATAAGTAAATTATTTTTTATAGATTCGTTAAACAGAATGGAATCTTGTGTAACCAGTCCGATTAAACCACGTAAAGCATGCATATCCCAGTCGCTTACTTCTACACCATCCACTTCAATCGAACCATCTTGTATGTCGTAAAAACGGGTTAATAAATTTGCAATAGTACTTTTTCCTGAACCCGATTGACCAACTAAAGCAATTGTTTTACCTTTTTCTACTTCAAAAGAAAAGTTTTTCAATACATTTTCTTCTTGATAAGCAAAGTTGATGTTTTTTACAGAAATTCCATTTTCAAAAGTATGTTTTACAAAAGCATTTGGCTTGTTCACAACATTATTTTCTTGTTCTAACAAAGTAAAAACTCTTTCCGCTGCGGCTAAACCACTTTTTACTTGGTACGACGCTTTAGATATAGCTTTTGCTGGAGTTAATATGGTATAAGCCAGTCCCATATATGCAATAAATTGGGTTCCTTTAAGTGAAAGATCTTCTAGTACCATAATTCCTCCAAACCAAAGTAAAACGGCAATTGTTACAATTCCTAAAAACTCACTCATTGGTGAGGCAAGATTGTTTTTATTGGCTATACTAGTTGTCAATTTTAGTAATCTATCTAAGGAATCATTGAATTTTTGTATAAAAGAACTTTCCGCATTATAACTTTTAACTACTTTTAAACCAGTTAAGGTTTCATCTAAAGTGGAAATAAATATCCCTTGTTCATTTTGCGCTCGAATTGACTTTGCTTTTAAATTTTTACCAATTCGTGAAATGATTAAACCGGAAATCGGAATAAATATAAAAACAAATAAAGTTAATTTTACACTTATGGCTAACATTGCAAATATTGAAAAAACGATTGTCAATGGCTCTCTTACAACTAATTCTAAAATTTGAAAAAAGGAATTTTGAACTTCACCCACATCACCTAACATTTTTGTCATAACATCACCTTTTCTCTGATCAGAATAATACGAAATTGGTAAATGTATAATTTTACTGTATAATTTCTCACGTAAATCTTTTAAAACGCCATTTCTAAGAATGGTAATTTGAAAAGAGGCCAAATAATTAAAAATATTTTTTAATAGTGCCGTAACAATTACAATTCCTACTACCAACATTAAAGCATATTTAGCGCCATAATTATCGTTTAGTTTTGTGATGTAAAAGGCTAAATATTCTTGCCCAAAGTTACTAATATCTGCAATTCCAGAATATTCTGGTTTTTTTATTACTTTTTCAGTTTGTTTAAATAATACATCTAATGTTGGAATTAAAGAAACCATTAAAACAGTCGAAAAAAATGCATAAAAAACGTTAAAAACAACATTTAAAACAGCATTTTTTTTATACTTTAATGCAAAAGGAATTATTTTTTTTAAATTTTGATCCATTAGTTTAATTTCATTTCAGTGATGATGTTTTGAATTTTGGTATCTAAAAATCTATTGGCTTCTTCGAAATCATTAGCTTCATCTAAAATGGCATTGACACTAAAATAGAACTTAATTTTTGGTTCCGTTCCACTTGGTCTGGCGCAAATTTTAGTGCCGTCTTCTAAATAATAAATCAACACATTCGATTTTGGAATGTCTAAATCAAACGTTTCATTATTAATTAAATCTCGAGCGGTGGCGTTTTGATAATCTTCAATACACACTACACGTTGTCCGTTGATGGTTTCCATTGGATGGTCTCGTAAATCTACCATCATTTGATTGATTTCAACCAAACCTTCTTTGCCTTTTTTGGTTAAAGATATTAAATGTTCTTTAAAAAAACCGAAATCTAAGTATAAGTTAATCAGTTCTTTATATAAACTACTTCCTGCAGCTTTGGCTTGTGCTGCAATTTCGCATACTAATAAACTTGCTGCAACGGCATCTTTATCTCTTACAGCATCACCCACCATAAATCCGAAACTTTCTTCGCCACCGCCAATAAATTTCTGATTTGGGAAATCTTTAATAAATTTTGCAATCCATTTAAAACCGGTTAATCCTACTTTACATTCAATTCCAAACGCACTTGCTAAATCCAGCATCATTGGAGTAGAAACAATAGTTGAACCAATAAATTCTGTTCCTGTGATTTTGTCAGCACGTTTCCATTGTTCTAATAAAAATGCCGTCATAACTACCATGGTTTGATTTCCGTTAAGTAACATCATTTTTCCATTCGTATCTCTAACAGCCACTCCCAATCTATCCGAATCGGGATCGGTACCAATTACGATATCTGCATTTACTTGGTCAGCTAATTCTAATGCCATAGCTAATGCTTCAGGTTCTTCAGGATTTGGTGATTTTACGGTTGGAAAATTTCCATCCGGAATTTCTTGTGCTGCTACGATATTTACATTTGTATATCCAGCTTTTGCTAAAACGGCAGGAATTGATTTTACAGAAGTTCCATGTAAAGGTGTAAAAACAATATTTAAATTTTCTTTAGCTGATTTTGGCGTATTAAAACTGGCGTTTTCGATTGTCGATTTAATAAAGGCTTCATCAACAGCTTCATCTATATATTCAATTAAACTTTCGTTTGCTGAAAACAGAATATCACTATATTTTAATGCTTCAATTTCAGCGATAATCTCTCCATCTTGTGGTGGAACAATTTGTCCGCCATCTTGCCAATATACTTTGTATCCGTTGTATTCTGGTGGATTGTGTGATGCGGTTAATACAATTCCAGCGTGACAATTTAGGTGTTTTAGTGCAAATGATAATTCTGGAGTAGGACGTAATTCAGAAAACAAATACACTTTTATATTATTTGCAGAAAAAATATCAGCAACTATTTTCGCTAACGTATCGCTATTTTTTCTACAGTCATAAGCTATTGCGACTTTTAAATCTTCATTTGGAAAACATTTTTTCAAATAATTGGACAAGCCTTGCGTATTTTTTCCTAAAGTATATTTGTTTATACGATTGGTTCCAACACCCATGACGCCTCGCATTCCACCTGTACCAAATTCTAAATTTTTATAAAAAGCATCTTCTAAACCTTTTGGATCGGATGTCATTAAGGCTTCAATTTCAGTTTGTGTATTTTGGTCGAAAGTAGGCGTAAGCCATTCGTTTACTTGATCTAATATGTTTTGTTCTATGTGCATTATTTTATTTTTTGTAACCAATTTTTGGTCGGTCTTCTTGTTCAATTTTTAATTCTTCTTTATCCATTAAATAATTCAAAATTTTATAAATTTCTGGAAACTGATTTTCAATTTCCTTTACTTTTGAAGTTATTTCTTCTAAATTTAGTAAGGAATTTCTCAAAATTACAAAAGTTCTCATAATTGCAATATTTATATTAATTGCTTTTTCTGATTTTAAAACCCCTGAAAGCATTGCTATTCCTTGTTCTGTGAAGGCGAAAGGCAAATATTTAGAGAATTTTCCTCTACCAATCTCTAAGGTCACAATTTGTGACCTTAGAGATTTATATTCACTTTCTGTTAATTCAAACATAAAATCTTCAGGAAATCTTTCAATGTTTCTTTTAACTGATTGTTTTAAAACTTTTGTTTCAATTTCATAAAGTGTTGCTAGATCATAATCTAACATCACTTTCTGATTTCTAATAATGTGAATTTTGTTTGTAATAATCTCTAAATTGTTCATTTTGGCGTATATTTAAGTTATTCTTTAATCTTGAGGTCACAAATTGTAATCTTTATTATTTTTTAATTGTTAGTATCACATTTTTGATACCATATAACTATACTATTTCTGAAATTTTATATCGTTCTTCGTTGCTTTTGGTGCGTAAAATAATTTCACCTAAAAAACCAGCTAAAAATAGTTGCGTTCCAATAATCATAGTGGTTAAGGCGATGTAAAATTCGGGCCTGTTTGTAATTAAACGTGCTGTTTTATGGATGAAAAGCTTATCGATTCCTAAGTATATTGTTAAAACAAATCCTATAAAAAACATCAAACTACCTAATAATCCAAAGAAGTGCATAGGACGTTTTCCAAATTTTGAAATAAACCAAATGGTAATCAAATCTAAAAATCCGTTGACAAATCTTTCGATACCAAATTTTGAAGTTCCGTATTTTCTGGCTTGATGAATTACTACTTTTTCTCCAATTTTTGAAAATCCAGCATTTTTAGCTAAAACAGGAATGTAACGATGCATTTCACCTGAAACTTCTATGTTTTTTATTACTATATTTTTGTAAGCTTTTAGACCACAATTGAAATCGTTAAGTTTTACACCCGAAATTCTTCTCGCTGCCCAATTGAATAATTTTGAAGGAATGTTTTTAAACACAACAGAATCATAGCGTTTTTTCTTCCAACCAGAAATTAAATCAAATCCTTGATTTTGAACCAAATCGTACAGTTCTGGAATTTCATCTGGACTATCTTGTAAATCGGCATCCATAGTAATTACTACGGCTCCGTTAGCTTTTGCAAAACCAGCGTGTAGGGCTTGACTTTTACCATAATTGCGTAAAAACTTAATTCCTTTGATGTTGGAATTGGTTTTTTGTAAGTCTAAAATGGTTTGCCATGAGGCATCCGTACTACCATCATCTATAAACAATATTTCATAAGAAAAGTTATGACTCGTCATAACTTTCTCAATCCAATTTGATAATTCTGGTAACGATTCTTGTTCGTTTAATAAGGGAATTACTAATGATATATTCATTTATTCGTTTAATGGGTTTGTTTTTGATTTAAATATGGCTGCTAAAATTAATCCAAAAATAGAAGCGAATAGTAAGTGTTGAACATAGCCAATAAGCATGTTCTTTATTGAAAAGGGATCGTTGTTCTTTATCTCATTTGCAAACTTTTTCAAATCTTCAGTTTTTACACCAAATGCTTTCATACCTTTTATTCCTTCGTTCAATAAATATTCTTTTATTGGTTCCTTTATGCTTGGGTCAATTATATTAAATAAAATGATGTCATAAATTGTTGATATTCCTAAACCAATTACACTTGTTATAAAGAAAACAGTAAAAGCTTCTTTAAATGTTATTAAATTATTTAGGGTTTTCTTTGTGGCAGTTATTACTAGTATGCCTAAGGTAATATAAATTAATCTGGTTAGATATTTTTGAGGTTGAATTAAGTTTAATGGACCTAATACATATAATATTGTTGTGTACAAAATGTACAGTATCGACCAAATCACACCATATTTTATTCCGTTACTTTTTAAAACTTCATTCATAGCTTTTTTGATTAAGTTAGTTTCTGAATTAGTATCTTAATTTAAAAATTTGTTACACAGCTTTTTGAACGACTTCATATACTTTTCCGTCTTCAAATTTTAATGTTTTTGCAGGATATTTCAATAATAAAGCATAGTCATGCGTAGCAATAACTACCGTTTTCCCATTAGCATTAATTGTTCTTAAAACTTCCATAATTTCAATACTCGTTTGAGGATCTAAATTACCTGAAGGTTCGTCGGCTAAAATTAATTCCGGATCATTTAATAAGGCTCTTGCAATGGCAACACGTTGTTGTTCACCACCAGATAATTGATGTGGCATTTTAGAAGCAAAACTTGCCATTCCGACTTTTTCTAAAACTTCATGTATTTGTGCATCCATTTCAGATTTGTCTTTCCAGCCAGTAGCTTTTAATACAAACAATAAATTTTCATTTATGCTTCTGTCAGATAATAATTTGAAATCTTGAAATACAATTCCTATTTTTCTTCTTAAAAATGGAATGTCTTTTTCTTGTAAGGTGTTTAAATTATAATCAACAATTGTTCCTTCACCATCTTTTAAAGGTAAATCGGCATAAAGCACTTTCATTAAACTACTTTTTCCAGAACCCGTTTTTCCAATAAAATATAAAAATTCCCCTTTTTGAACTTCTAAGTTAATATCAGATACTATTAAATTGTTTTCTTGGTATATAGAAACGTCTTTTAAAGATAAAATCGTTTGACTCATAATAATATAATTTATTCTGTAAAAATATAAACATTTCAACGCTAAACAAAATTATTCAACTAAATAATTACAATTACAATATTTAAGATAATTTTTGCGTTTATAATCATATCCTTTTGATATATTTGGAACTTAAAATGAATTCAATTATGAACGGTATTAAAACGCTTTTTTTAGTATTACTTTTTATTTCGCAAAGTAATTTGGCTCAGCAATCTGCTATATATTTAAATCAAAACCCAGACTATCATAAAGCTGTTCAACTATATAAAGAAAAACAGTTTCAAGCAGCACAAATTTTATTTGAACGTGTAAAAAACACCAATTCATCTGAAGAAATTTTATCTGATTGTGATTATTATATTGCCAATTGTGCTATAAAAACCAATCAACAAGATGCGGATGCTCTGATGGAATCATTTATTGAAAATCACCCAACAAGTACGAAAAGAAATTTGGCTTATTTTGAAGTTGCTCAATATTATTTTGCTGAAGGAAATTATACGCAATCTTTAAAATGGTATGAAAATATTTATGAACCTGAATTAGCTGATTCTGATATAGATAAAGCAAATTTCCAGAGAGGTTATGCCAATTTTTCAATTAAAAAAAATAATGATGCGTCTAATTATTTGAATAAAGTAATTCAGTCGAAAGAATATGGAAATCAGGCCAAATATTATTTAGGATATTTAGCCTATGAAGGCAATAATTATAAAGAAGCCAATGCGCTATTCGGACAAGTTGAAAATCAGGAAAAGTACAAAGAAAAAATGGGGTACTTTCAAGCGGATATGAATTTTAAATTAGGGAATTTTCAGAAAGCAATTGATTTGGGTGAGCCGCAATTGAAAAAATCATCGGCAATTGAAAAAAGTGAATTGTCGAAAATTATTGGAGAAAGTTATTTTAATTTAAAACAATACGATAAAGCCATCCCTTATTTACAAGCCTATAAAGGAAAAAATGGCAAGTGGAATCATACCGATTTTTACCAATTAGGCTATGCTTTTTACCAACAAAAAAATTATGAAAGTGCCATTTTACAATTCAATAAAATTATTGAAGGAAATGATTTTTTAGCACAAAACGCCTATTATCATTTAGCAGAAAGTTATCTAAATACCGACAAAAAACAGCAAGCATTAACTGCTTTTAAAACCGCTTCGGAAATGAATTTTGATACTAAAATTCAAGAAGATGCCGCATTAAACTATACCAAGTTGAGTTATGAAATTGGGAATCCATATGTATCTACTCCTGAAGTATTAAAATCTTTTTTAGAAAAATATCCTACAAATCCTAATAATCAAGAGTTAAAAAGTTTATTAATAAATTCATATATCACGTCTAAAAATTATACAGAAGCTTTAATTTTATTAGAAAAAAATAAAACGCCTGAAAATAAATTGGCCTACCAAAAAGTTACTTTTTACAGAGGGCTAGAAGTGTATACAGATGGAAAGTATCAAGAAGCTTACATTTTATTTAAAAAATCATTAACAGAAAATAAAGAAGCAAAAATTACGGCACGTGCTACTTTTTGGAAAGCAGAATGTGAGTATAGTTTAGACCAATTTTCAGAAGCGGTTTTAACCTATAAACAATTTTTAAATGATGCAGCAGCTTCAGAAACTCCAGAAAGTAAAACTGCGGAATATAATTTGGCCTATGCTTATTTTAAAATTAAAGAATATGAAAATGCCATTCCGTACTTTAATGCATTTATTTTAAAAGGAAAAGACGATAAAGTTCGCTTTACGGATGCGTATTTACGAATGGCAGATTGCAATTATATTTCTTCAAAATATTGGCCAGCTATGGATGCATATAACAAAGCTATTGAGCTAAAATGCGTTGATGCGGATTATGCTGCATTTCAAAAAGGAATGAGCTATGGATTTGTAAACAAAAATGAAAAGAAAATTGAGGATTTGAATAAGTTTGTTTCTACATACAAAACATCTCAATTTATGGATGATGCTTTATATGAATTAGCCAATACCTATACCGTTGAAGAACAAAATGATCAAGCCATTGCTACATTTGATGTTTTAATTTCAACTCATAAAAATAGTGCCTATATAGCAAAATCAATTTTAAAACAAGGCTTAATTTTTTATAACACAGATAAAGACGATGCTGCCATTACAAAATTTAAAAAAGTGGTAGCAGAATTTCCCAATTCGCCAGAATCATTAGAAGCTGTTTCAACCGCAAAAAATATTTATAAAGCAAACGGAAATATTCCCGAATATGCTGCTTGGGTAAAAACACTTTCTTTTGTAGAAGTTTCCGATGCAGAATTAGATAATGATATGTATGAATCTGCAGAAAAAAAATACTTAACAAATAATGCCAAACAAGCCATATCTGGATTTACGAGTTATTTGGTTCAGTTTCCAAATGGATTACACGCTTTAAAAGTCCATTTTTACTTGGCGCAATTGTATTTTGCCGAGGCATTAGAAAAAAATGCCATTCCTCATTACGAGTATGTAATTGCGCAAGCCAGAAATGAATTTACAGAACAAGCTTTGGTTCGCTTATCAGAAATTCATTTGAAAGATAAAAATTGTGATGCCGCAATTGTAGTTTTAAAACAATTAGAAACAAATGCAGAATATCCACAAAACATTACGTTTGCACAAGCTAACTTAATGAAATGTTATTATGAAAAACAAGATTTCACTAACTCAGAATTGTATTCCGATAAGGTGTTAAATAATCAAAAAATAGACGATAAGATTAAAAGCGATGCACAAATCATTATAGCACGTTCAGCAATAAAAACCAATAACGATGCAAAAGCAAAAGAAGCCTATGCTAAATTACAAAAAATAGCAAAAGGCGAATTGGCTGCAGAAGCCTTATATTACGACGCTTATTTTAAGAATAAAGAGCAAAAATTTGAAGCATCAAATAAATCAGTAGAAAAATATTCGAGTACGTATTCTGGTTATAAATATTTTGGAGCAAAAAGTTTGCTTTTAATGGCAAAAAACTATTATGGATTAAATGATAGCTTTCAAGCTACTGAAATTTTACAAAGTATCATCGATAATTTTACTGAATTTCCTGATGTAGTTTCAGCATGTCAATCAGAATTAGAAACCATAAAAGCTGCAGAAGCCAAAACGAATTCGTCAGTAACGAAGTAAGTTAAATTACGATTTACGAATTTTGATTTACGAAGTATAAAATTTTAAAAAAAAATACAAACCTAGCGAAAACCTTAGCGTCTTTGCGGTTAAATAAAACACAAATATGAAGAAGTTAATTTTTAGTATCATTGTCCTTTCTTCCTTTCAAGTGGGTTTTTCTCAAAAGAAAGACGAAAACATTGGAAGTGAAGTGGTAAATATTGTAAAACCCTATACACCAACCATTTCAGATGCGTTTAAAATAAAACAATTACCAGCAGTGGAACAAGAAGTTGTGGAACCAAAAATTCCTATAAAATTTCAAATTTTTTCATTTCCAGTGGCCTCAACATTTATTCCTTCTAAAGGAAAAGCGGCTGATGTAGATAAAGAAATACTTGAAAAAGGTTTTTCTAATTATGTTTCTTTAGGTGCAGGTAATTATGGTACTGCAAATGCTGAGGTGTTTTTAACCCACCAATTGAGTAAAACCGATTATGTGGGCGGATTGCTTCAACATTTATCCTCACAAGGTGGAATTGGTGGTGTACTTTTAGACAATAATTTTTACACAAATGCTCTTGATGTAACTTACGGAAGCAGAAATAGAAAACTAAGTTGGAATGCCGACTTAGGAATTAAAAACCAAGGAATCAATTGGTATGGTTTGCCAAAATATTCATTATTTGACGCTTCCGTAGTGAATACTATTGATGAAAAACAAGTGTATAATACCCTTGCAATTGGTGGAAAAATCACAGCAAAAGAGGGTTTTTTTAAACAAGCTTCTTTGCAGTTTAAACATTTTTCAGATGCATTTGGTTCAGTTGAAAATAGATTTTTTGTGAAACCAAATTTTGATTTTGAAGTAGTAGATCAAAAAGTGAAAACGGATTTTGTAATTGATTATGTTGGTGGGAGTTTTGACAGAAGGTTAATGGCAATGAATTCGGCCTACAAGTATTCTTCATTGAATTTAGGTTTTAGTCCAAGTATTTTATACCAACAAGATGATTTGTCCGTTGAAATAGGTGCAAAAGTTTTTTATGCGATGTCTAAAATTGATCTAGAAAATAATAACAAAATATTCTTTTATCCAAAAGTAAAAGCATCGTACAAATTAGTAGGAGATATTTTATTAGCTTATGCAGGAGCAGAAGGAAATTTACAACAAAATTCGTATGCGGATTTGGTTGATATAAACCCGTTTGTATCGCCAACGTTATTTATTGCTCCAACCAATACTAAATATGATTTGTATGTTGGTTTAAAAGGAAAATTAGCCAATGCAGTGGCTTTTAATGTGAAAACCTCCTATTTAAATCAAGGTAATTGCGCATTATTTGCAGCAAATTATTTTGACGTGTTATCAACTAATCCTAATGGTTATGCTTTCGGCAATTCGTTTAATGTAGTTTATGACGACTTGAAAACCTGGAGTGTATTTGGAGAATTAAAAGCAGATTTTTCAAAAAACATTGCTTTCGGAATCAACGGAACATTTAATACCTATACTACAACTACTCAAAATGAAGCTTGGAATTTACCAAAACTTCAAGTTGCAAGTTTTATAGATGTTGAAATAAATGAAAAATGGAGTGCTGGTGCTAAATTGTTTTTTGTTGGAGAAAGACAAGATATAGATAGCATAAATAATGAATCGCTATTTTCTTCGTTTCATTCAGGAATAAAAACAGTAACATTAGATAGTTATTTTGATTTGAATGCCCACGTGGGATATAAATTCAGTAAAAGAGTACATTTCTTTTTAAAAGGAAATAATTTAGCCAATCAACAATACAACAGATGGGCAAATTTCCCCGTACAAGGCGTACAGATTTTAGGAGGTGCTACATATCAATTTGATTTCTAAATTTGCTTTACCGCAAAGTCGCAAAGTTTTTTTTTCGTAATTTTTGTATTGCTAAAGTATCAAAATAATCATACGAAATAGAAATCATTGAAAAAAAAGTATTTAAGTGAATAAAATTTTAATCTTAGTATGGTTTCCGTTATTTGTTTTTTCGCAAAACATAAAAGGAAAAATTACCGATTCTAATCAGCAACCCATTGCAGGGGCCTCTGTTTATTTGGATGGCACAACTTTTGGAACGGTTTCTGATTCGGATGGTTTATTTGAAATTACTTCAAAAAGCAAATACAACACCTTATTAATTGTTAAATTTATGGGTTATGAAGATATTTATGTATCAAATCCATACGAAAAAGAATTTTTTACCTTCGTTTTAGTGCCCAAACAAAATGAAATTGAAACGGTTGTAGTTGTTAAAGATGGATTTACTAGAAAACAAAAATTACAACTCTTTAGAGAACAATTTTTAGGCCTTACAAAATATGGTAAAGCATGTAAAATTCTTAACGAAGATGACATAGACTTTAATTATGATTTGGATACCTTTACCTTCACAGCTTCTTGCTCAGAACCCATAAAAGTGGAAAATCCATTATTGGGCTATTTAATCGATTTCGATTTGCAAGATTTTTATGTGAAATTTAATTTTAAAACCATTAAATCAGCCAACGCGATTCAAAGTTTATTTTTAGGAACTGTAAAATATACCGAAACTAATATTGATGATAAAATAACTAAAAACCGAAACGATGTATATTTTGGTTCAGCCGTTGACTTTTTTAAGGGTATAATTGATAATTCTTGGTCTGAAAAAAGATTCATTTTATTTGAAGACAAATTTAGCGTCAATCCTACTGATTATTTTAAAGTATTAAAAAAAGAGGATTTATATGAAGTTACGGTTACTTCAACAAATAAAGTTTCCTTATCAATTGGTGGTGTCAAAAGAAATAATTTTTATGCTGATTTCAATCTTTTGTATCGCAAAAAAAGACAATCTCGAGTAGTTTTTAAAACCGAAACTTTTTTTGTAGATACTTTTGGAAACAACTCACATAAAGATCAAATTGTTTTTGGTGGCGATATCGGACAACAAAAAGCAGGAAATACCTTACCTTTAGATTTTGAACCAGAAGTTGATATTAAGAAATAGATTTATGAAAAATTATTTTAAAATCATCGTGTTTTTAGTATCTGTTTTTATGTTGTTTGGTTGCGATGGTTATCAAAATGTTGAAGGTTTGATAATAGATTCTGAAACTAAAAAACCGATTGAAAATGTCGATATTGTTGAATTAAAAGATAAAAAAAACACACATCAATCAGATGAAAATGGATATTTTGAAATTAGTCAAATTAAAGGATTTGTATTTGGTAAAAAAGAATTGACAATAATTCTTTCAAAAGAAAATTACCTTTCAGACACAATAACATTTATTAATAATGAACAAAAACTTATTAAGTTAGAAAAAATAAAAAAGTAAATCTATAAAAATCTGTCAAATCAGCGTACCCAATTACCTTATCAATGCCAAACTTCAAACAAAAAATACTGTCTCATTATCAAATACTACTTCAAGATAAAATAGATATTTATCAAGATTTAATAAATTCATTAACTGAAGATGCGCAAAATGATGCTAAATCTTCGGCCGGTGATAAACACGAAACTACATTATCGAAATTACATATCGAACAAGAAAAAATTGCCAATAAACTTAAAGAAGCTATTGAGCAACAAGTCATATTATCAAAATTAGATATTGAACAGATTTCAAATAAAGTCATTTTAGGAAGTGTAGTGATTACAAATCATTTAACCGTTTTTATCTGTACCGCATTGCCAAAAATCACAATCGATAATCGAGTTGTTTTTGCCATTTCTCCGCAATCTCCTTTAGGCCAACAATTGATGCATAAACCTATACAAGCTGAATTTTTGGTAAATCAAGTAAATTATAAAATTTTAGAAATTCTGTAAAAAATTACGGTTTTTGTATTCAAATTTTACAGAACACATAAATTTATTGATTTTTAAAAGCCCATTATTTTACGTTTTAAGACGTTTTTTTATTTTCAACTGTTTTTGATCGAAATAAAAAAACACCAAAATAGCATTTTTGACCCTTTTTAGCGCTTTTTAGAAAAGATTTTAGAAATTAACAAATGTTGATAACTTAAGGTGTTTTGTTGTTGTTATATCTTGGCTTTTTTTAATCCATTCGTTATATTTGTTTGTTATAAAAATGTTTATTTAACACAATTATTATGAGTGAAGAAAATAAAAAAGGTAGTTATTCAGCCGATAGTATCCAGGCGTTAGAAGGAATGGAGCACGTAAGAATGCGTCCCTCTATGTATATTGGAGATACTGGAGTTAGAGGATTGCATCATTTAGTGTATGAAGTAGTAGATAACTCTATTGATGAAGCATTAGCCGGTCATTGTGATACCATCTATGTAGCTATTAATGAAGATAATTCAATTACTGTTGAAGATAATGGTCGTGGTATTCCTGTAGACATTCACAAGAAAGAAGGAATTTCTGCTTTAGAGGTGGTAATGACAAAAATTGGGGCAGGAGGTAAGTTTGATAAAGATTCGTATAAAGTTTCTGGAGGACTTCACGGTGTAGGTGTATCTTGTGTAAATGCACTATCAGATCATTTGCGTGCAACAGTTCATAGAGAAGGAAAAGTATATGAACAAGAATATGAAAAAGGAAAAAGTTTATATCCTGTAAAACAAATTGGTACAACAGATAAAAGAGGTACAATTGTAACGTTTAAGCCTGATGCTACTATTTTTACACAAACGTTAGAATATTCTTACGATACATTAGCGGCTCGTTTACGTGAGTTGTCTTTCTTAAATAAAGGAATTACAATTACTTTAACAGATAAAAGACACTTAGCAGACGATGGAAGTCAGCCTGTAGAAACCTTTCATTCTAAAGAAGGTTTAAAAGAATTTATTAAGTTTTTAGACGGAAACAGAGAACCAATTATTTCTCATGTAATTAGCATGGAAAATGAAAAAGGTGAAATTCCTGTTGAAGTGGCCTTAATTTATAACACTTCTTATACAGAAAATATTTTTTCATATGTAAATAACATTAATACTCACGAAGGAGGAACGCATTTACAAGGTTTCCGTATGGGATTAACGCGTACGTTGAAAAAATATGCTGATGCTTCAGGTTTATTAGAAAAATTGAAATTTGAAATTGCTGGAGATGATTTCCGTGAAGGATTAACAGCAATTATTTCTGTGAAAATTCAAGAACCACAATTTGAAGGACAAACCAAAACCAAATTAGGAAATAGAGAAGTTGTTTCACCCGTTTCGCAAGCCGTTGCAGAAATGTTGGAAAACTATTTAGAAGAAAATCCTAATGATGCCAAAACCATTGTTCAGAAAGTAATTTTAGCAGCGCAAGCCCGTCACGCAGCGAAAAAGGCTCGTGAAATGGTACAGCGTAAAACCGTTATGGGTGGCGGTGGATTGCCAGGAAAATTATCAGATTGTTCGGAACAAGATCCTGAAAAATGTGAAATTTACTTAGTAGAGGGAGATTCTGCAGG
This sequence comes from Flavobacteriia bacterium, assembly GCA_004293045.1. Taxonomy (GTDB): domain Bacteria; phylum Bacteroidota; class Bacteroidia; order Flavobacteriales; family Flavobacteriaceae; genus Flavobacterium. The sequence goes on from RDXY01000002.1 coordinate 20,506, forward strand.
TGGTACAGCCAAACAAGGTCGTAATAGATATTTTCAAGCCATTTTACCTTTAAGAGGTAAGATTTTGAATGTAGAAAAAGCGATGCAACATAAAGTTTTTGAAAACGAAGAGATTAGAAATATCTTCACTGCTTTAGGAGTTACAGTGGGTACAGAAGAAGACAGTAAAGCATTGAACTTATCGAAATTGCGTTATCATAAAGTAATTATTATGTGTGATGCCGATGTCGATGGTTCTCACATTTCTACCTTAATTCTTACATTCTTCTTTAGATACATGAAAGAATTAATTGAAGGCGGACACGTATATATTGCAGCGCCACCTTTATATCAGGTTAAAAAAGGAAATAAAAAACAATATGCTTGGAACGATGACCAACGTGATAGAATTTCTATGGAAATGGGCGGAAGTACAAGTATTCAACGTTATAAAGGTTTAGGAGAGATGAATGCAGAACAATTGTGGGAAACTACAATGAATCCGGATTTCAGAACTTTCCGTCAAGTAACTATTGATAATCTAGGTGAAGCAGATCGAGTGTTCTCTATGTTAATGGGTGATGAAGTCCCACCTCGTAGAGAATTTATTGAGAAAAATGCAGCTTATGCTAAAATTGATGCTTAATTGAAAAAGTTAAGTATTTTAACCAGTCTATTTGTTTTTGGATTTTCAAATTTTGGATCTGCACAAACAACTTCACAATTTGAACAAATAGGGTATCTTTTAGAAGATGCCCTTTTGTATTCCAAACAATATTTAATTCCAGCAACCGATGCAGCTGTTTATCAAGCGTCATCTGCATGGATGAATTCGGCTAAGAAGAAAGAAAATTGGGAAATTAATGTGGGAATTCATGGAAATATGTTTTTTGTTCCAAATTCTGATAGAAGTTTTACAATTGCAAATTCTGATTTTAAATTTTTACAGTTAGAAGGCACCCAAACAACAGCCGAAGTACCAACAGCCATTGGAAATGATAATACTTATTATTTAGTAGGTGATTTAGATGGGCAACAAGTTCGTTTAAAAACGCCAAAAGGAGTAAATCAAGAAACTATAAACTATCCCTATTTAGATGTCTCTCTCGCTTTACCAAGTGGTACAGAACTAATTGGTCGTTTTTCAACTAAAACTAATTTAAAACGAGGGTATTATCAGGTGTATGGCATTGGTTTAAAACACAATATTAGTCAATATTTTCCTAGTTTAGAACCTAAAAAAATTCATATTTCTGCGATGTCTTTTTATTCTAATGAAGACATTAGTTTTGATTTTTTAGATGTGAATACTTCGTATGGAAATTTAGGTATTAATAATTTAAATGGAATTGTAGACACCTTTCATTACCAATTAGCAGTATCTAAAGAAATCAATAAATTTGAAATTTTAGGAAGTTTTATTGTCAACAGCAGCATGTTTAATTATGTAGTTAGTGGCGAAAAAGGCGCTATTGAAGATATCATTCCGGCTCAACAAATAATTAACCAATTGCTAGATACCATTGAAAAAAGAAAAACCAATTATATTGGTGAAATTGCCGTAAATTATAGTTTAAATAAATTTAATTTTCTAAGTGCCTTTGCTTTCGGAAAGTTTTTTAATTATAATTTAGGTGTTTCTTATAAGATAAATTAAAAAAGTCCCGCTTCTTAATAAAGACGGGACTTTTTATATTATATCAATTTATCGCTAAGGTTCTCGAAGCTAGAAGTTAGGAGACAATTCGTATTTTTTATAGAAATTATCTAAAGCTTCCACCACCTCATCTTCGTGATCTACAATTTTAAATAATTTTAAATCTTCTGGTGACGCATTTTTAAATTTGTCTATCATTACAGATTGAATCCAATCCATTAATCCCGTCCAAAATTCAGTTCCCACTAAGATAATTGGAAATTTAGCTATTTTTTTAGTTTGAATTAACGTAATGGCTTCAAATAGTTCATCTAATGTTCCAAAACCTCCAGGCATCACCACAAAACCTTGAGAATATTTTACAAACATTACTTTTCTAACAAAAAAATAATCGAAATTTAAGTTTTTATCTCGGTCAATGTAGGGATTAAAATGTTGCTCAAAAGGCAATTCAATATTTAATCCTACTGAAGTTCCTCCGCCAAGGTGTGCGCCCTTGTTTCCTGCTTCCATAATTCCAGGTCCTCCACCGGTAATCACTCCGTAGCCCGCTTTCGAAATTTTATATGCGATTTTTTCAGCAAGTAAATAATATTTATCTTCTGGCTTGGTTCTGGCTGAACCAAAAATAGATACACAAGGACCTATGCGTCCCATAGTTTCGTATCCATTTACAAATTCCGACATGATTTTAAAAATAGCCCAAGAATCGTTTGCTCGTACTTCATTCCAAGTTTTTTGTTTTAATTTATCTTGGATTCTTTCCTCTTCATTTTGATATATTCCACTCATATTTTCAATATTTTTATTTTCAATTAAGTACTCTAAGATAATTCTTTTTTCAAAAACTGTGCCGTATAACTTTTTTTATTTTTAATAATTTCTTCTGGTGTGCCTTTGCATAACACTTCTCCGCCCCCTTTTCCACCTTCTAAACCAATGTCAATTATATAATCGGCCAATTTAATTACATCTAAATTATGTTCAATAATTAAAACCGTATTTCCTTTATCTACTAATTTATTTATGACATCCATTAAAATACGAATGTCTTCAAAATGCAAACCAGTTGTAGGTTCATCTAAAATATAAAAGGTGTTTCCCGTATCTTTTTTAGATAATTCTCCAGCTAATTTAATTCGTTGTGCTTCACCACCAGAAAGCGTGGTACTTTGCTGTCCTAACGTAATATATCCCAAACCAACATCTTGGATGGTTTTTACTTTTCGATATATTTTTGGAATATTTTCAAAGAAATCTACGGCTTCATCAACCGTCATATTTAACACATCTGAAATGGATTTTCCTTTGAAACGAATTTCTAAGGTTTCTCTATTAAAACGTTTTCCTTGACAGGTTTCGCATTCTACATAAACATCGGGTAAAAAACTCATTTCAATAGTTCTTACACCTGAGCCCTCGCAGGTTTCGCAACGTCCTCCTTTTACATTAAAACTAAAACGTCCTGGTTTATACCCACGAATTTGCGCTTCAGAGGTCAAAGTAAATAAACTTCTGATTTCCGAAAAAACATCGGTATACGTTGCCGGATTGCTTCGTGGTGTTCTTCCAATCGGACTTTGATCAATATCAATAACCTTATCTATATGTTCTAATCCTTCAATTTTTTTATAGGGTTGTGGTTTTTTAACCGCGTTATAAAAGTGTGCATTTAAAATAGGGTAGAGCGTTTCATTAATTAAGGTGGATTTTCCACTTCCAGAAACCCCTGAAACACAAATTAATTGTCCTAAAGGTATTTCTATAGAAACATTTTTTAGGTTGTTTCCTGTTGCACCTGATAATTTTAAAAATTTTCCATTTCCTTTTCTACGCGTTTTTGGTACTTCAATTTTCATTTTACCATTTAAATATTGCGCAGTAATGGTATTTTCTTTTAATAACGCCGCAGGTGTGCCTTGACTAATAATTTGTCCGCCATATTTACCAGCTTTCGGACCAATGTCAATCACGTGATCGGCGCGAACAATCATATCTTTGTCGTGTTCCACCACTAAAACCGAGTTGCCAATATCGCGTAAGCTTTCTAATGATTTTATTAATCGTTCATTGTCGCGTTGGTGCAATCCGATACTAGGTTCGTCTAAAATGTATAATACGCCCACCAATTGCGAACCAATTTGTGTGGCCAAACGAATACGTTGTGCTTCACCACCAGAAAGCGTTTTGGAACTTCTATTTAAACATAAATAATCCAAGCCAACATCCAGTAAAAAATTAATTCGAGAGTTGATTTCTTTTAAAATTTCAAGAGAAATGGTTTGTTGTTTTTCCGACATGTGATTTGGTAAATCCGAAAACCACTGTTGTAATTCTACAATATCCATTTGTACTAAATCGCCAATACTTTTTTCGTTGATTTTAAAGTACAATACTTCTTTTCGTAAACGTGTTCCGTGACATTCCGAACATTCGTTTTCGTCCATAAATTCTTTTGCCCAACGTTTAATACTTGCCGATTCGGATTGTTCAAACTGATTTTTTATGAAATTGGATATCCCTTCGAAGTCAATTTTATAATCTTTAGTGATGCCCATTACTTTGGAAACCACTGAAAATTTTTCATTTCCACCATATAAAATCATATCCATGGCTTCTGCAGGAATGGTTTCTATATTGTCTGTAATTTTAAATCCGTATTTTTCACCAATAAATTCTAATTGCTTAAAAATCCAAGTGCTTTTATATTCGCCCAAAGGCGCAAAACCACCTGATTTGATTGATGCTTTTGGATTAGGAATAATTTTTTGCAAATTAATTTCATTTACAATCCCTAAACCATTACAGTTTGGACAAGCTCCTTTTGGTGAATTGAATGAGAAATTATTAGGTTCTGGATTGGGATACGAAATACCAGAAGTAGGACACATTAAACTTCTACTATAAAAACGAACTTCTTGAGCATCTTGTTCAATAACCATTAAAATATCATCACCATGATGCATGGCTACTTTAATGCTTTCGGTTAATCTTTTATCAGTGTCTTCGTCTTGTTTTACAGCCACTCTATCAATTACAATTTCAATATCGTGAGTCTTGTATCGATCCACTTTCATACCATATTCCAAATCTTTTATGGTGCCGTTTACACGAACTTTTAAAAAACCTTGTTTGGCAATTTGTTCAAACAACTCACGATAGTGTCCTTTACGGGAACGAATTACGGGTGCTAAAATGTTAATTTTTTTTCCGTCAAATTCTTGATAAATCAACTCTTTTATTTGATCATCCGAATAAGAAACCATTTTTTCACCTGTATTGTAACTGTAGGCATCGGCAGCACGCGCAAATAATAATCTAAGAAAATCGTATATTTCTGTAATGGTACCCACGGTTGAACGTGGACTTTTATTGGTTGTTTTTTGTTCAATGGCAATTACTGGAGATAATCCGTCTATTTTATCTACATCAGGACGTTCTAAACCGCCTAAAAATTGACGCGCATAGGCAGAAAAAGTTTCGATATATCTTCGCTGACCTTCAGCATAAATCGTATCAAAGGCTAATGATGATTTTCCAGAACCCGATAAACCTGTGATAACCACTAGTTTTTCACGAGGAATGGTAACATCAATATTTTTTAAATTGTGAGTACGAGCCCCAATAATTTCAATAGCATTTTCTGTGTGTTGCATACAATTTTTATCAAAACGCAAAATTACAATTTTTTAGTTCAATTGTAAGACAGAAATAGGTTTTGTTTTTATTTTTTTAGAATTTTTTCATCTACAAAATTCGCAAGGAATCCTAGTCTCATTCTGTTCAGCATTTTCTTTTCAAAATTCCAGAAAAAAGTAAATTGTCCGAAAACAAATCCAATAAAAACAAGTAAAACTTGATAAATAGGAAAAATTAATACCAATCGTAAAATACGATATAGCCAATGCGGTTGAAAGGTTTCTGGAATTCCAATTAATGATAGGAAAGGTTTTGCTAATTGTAATGAGCTGAATCCCGTAATAGCAAAAACAATTAAAATGCTCGCTAATTGCCAGTTACTTGAAATATTCCAACGTTTTTTTAACCTATTCATTTTTTAAAATTATCGGTATAAAGATAAAAAAAAGTCCCGAAAAATCGGGACTAAATTTAATTTTTGGTAAACGTATTTGTTATTTGAATTATTTGTTTTTTAATAAACTAATAATTTGCTCTGCTAATTCTGTACCAATTCTGTCTTGCGCTTCTAATGTCGCCGCACCAATATGTGGTGTTAATGAAATTTTTGGTTGCATTAATATTTGAATTTCTGGAGTAGGCTCGTTTTCAAAAACATCTAAACCAGCAAATAATACTTTTCCGTTGTCAATAGCTTCAATTAAAGCGACTTCGTTAATTACGCCACCACGAGCACAGTTTACAATTCCCACTTCATTTTTCATCATTTCAAACTCGGCTTTGTCTAAAACATAACCGTCTTGTGCTGGCACGTGAAGAGTAATAAAATCTGCTTGTTTTAAAACGTCTTCTAAAGGTTCAGTACTAATATCTACATTAATAAATTGACCGTTATAAAAATCCACTCTAATTACGGCTTCGTTAATATATTTATCGGCAGCAATTACTTTCATTCCAATCCCTAAAGCTAATTTCGCCACCGCCTGACCAATTCTACCAAATCCAATAATACCTATTGTTTTTCCTCTAAGTTCTAATCCGTCTGCGTAGGCTTTTTTTAATCCGTTGAAATTCGTATCGCCTTCTAAAGGCATATTTCTATTGGCATCGTGTAAAAAACGAACGCCCGAAAATAAATGTGCAAAAACCAATTCGGCCACACTTTCAGATGAAGAGGCAGGTGTATTAATAACGTGAATTCCTTTTGAACGGGCATATTCTACAGCTATATTATCCATTCCAACACCACCACGACCAATAATTTTTAATCCTGGACAGGCATCAATAATGTCTTGTTTTACTTTGGTAGCACTTCTTACCAAAATTACTTGCACATCATTTGTATTGATGTAATGGGCTACTTGTTCTTGTGCTACTTTTGTAGTAATGACTTCAAATCCTGCTTTTTCTAAGGTAGTGATACCACTTTTTGAAATTCCGTCGTTTGCTAATACTTTCATATTTTTTTTATTAAAAGATTGAAAAATTAAAAGATTCAATCAAGGGATAAATTGTTTTTTATTTTATAGTTTCTCCAATTCTTTCATTACATCTACCAAAACCTGAACACTTTCCAATGGTAATGCATTATACATAGATGCACGATAACCTCCAACTGAGCGGTGTCCAGTCAATCCTGATATTCCTGCAGCTTTCCACATCGCATCAAATTTTTCAGTTAGACTTTCGTCTGTTAAAACAAATGTGGCGTTCATATTACTTCTATCTTCAACTTCGGCAGTACCTTTAAATAATGGATTTCTGTCAATTTCTGAATATAACAAAGCAGCTTTTTGTTCGTTTATTTTTTCAATAGCTGCAATTCCGCCTAAATTTTTTAACCATTGTAAAGTTAATAACGAAGCATAAACAGGAAATACAGGCGGTGTATTGTACATACTTTCTGCCTTAATATGTTTTTCATAATCCAACATACTTGGAATATAACGACCAGTTTTTCCTAAGATTTCTTCTTTTATTACTACCAGTGTGGTTCCAGCTGGACCCATATTTTTTTGCGCCCCAGCATAAATAATATCAAATTGTGAAAAATCCAATGTTCTTGAAAAAATATCCGAACTCATATCGCAAACCACAGGCACATTTGTTTTCGGAAAGGATTTCATTTGTGTTCCGAAGATTGTATTGTTACTGGTGCAGTGAAAATAACTTGCATCAGATGGAATTTCTATGTTTTTTGGAATATAATTATAATTGGCTTCTTTTGAAGAACCCACAACAAGTGTTTCTCCAAAATGTTTGGCTTCTTTTATTGCATTGTTTGCCCACGTTCCAGTATCTAAATAGGCGGCTTTTCCGTCAGATTTCATTAAGTTGTAAGGCACCATTAAGAATTCTAAACTGGCACCACCAGCTAAAAATAACGCTTGATATCCTTTGTTTTCTAAGCCCAAAAGTTCTAAAACTAAAGCTCGTGCATCATCCATAACCGCCACAAAATCTTTACTTCTGTGCGATATTTCTAATAAAGATAAATCGGAATTATTAAAATTTAAAATGGCTTGAGCAGATTTTTCAAATACTTCTTGTGGCAAAATACAAGGTCCTGCGCTATAATTGTGTTTTTTCATGATGTTGGTTGTAGTTTGGTGCAAATTTCAGATTTTTAGAAAAACTGCCCAAAATTAATTTTACGATATAGAAACGACTTATTAACAATATCGATTTCGAATACAATTACTTTTCTTTTTTCGAGGCCTTTCTATTTGAATTTACTTTTGCTTCCAAATTAAATTTGGGTTGGTGTTTGTGTACCTCTTTTTCTTTTTGAGTTTTAATTATTGTACTAATTTTTGAAACAGCCATTTTATAAATTATTTAGAAAATCTAAAGTATCTACATTGTCAGCGTAGTCCCATAAATTTGGTTTTTGAGTGTTTCCAAAATATACTGAATTTTCAATAATTCCATTTGAAACTACACATTGAATGATTTCGGCATCTTGTTGTATACGTGCTTTTACTTCGTTTACGTCTTCGTAATATTCATAAAACACTGAAGAAATAGGCGAAGCGTGACTGGTGTCTTCCTTTATCGTTAAAAATTCATTATCTAATAATTGAAAATTACTCATTAAAAAAACCGCTTTATTATAATCGTAATTATTAGCATATTTTTCGTAATAAATTACATCTTTTTGAGCATACATTCCATTAAAAAACGCATCGAAATTATAATTTTTAGGAACAAAAATTTTAGACACATTTCGGCAACCTAATCCAAAATATCTAAAAACATCTTCGCTTAATAAGGTCATTTCTTCTGGAGTTTCATTACCAGTTAATACTGCAACAGAATTTCTACTTTTTCTAATGATGGAAGGTTTGTTTTTAAAATAATATTCAAAATATCTAGCCGTATTGTTGCTGCCAGTGGCAATAACGGCATCAAAATTTTCTAATTTACCTTCAACAAACGTTATTTTTTCATTAAAACGGGTATCTAAAGCAATTAAATAGTTGGCTAAAAACTTAATTAAATAATCGTCTTTACTTGATGTTTTTACTAAAACATTATTTCCTGAAATTAAAACGGATAATAAATCGTGAAAACCTACTAACGGAATATTTCCTGCTAAAATTAAGCCCACGTTTTTGGGCTCTTTTTCAATAAAATTGTAAGCAGAAAGCCACTGATTTAAGTTGTTTTCAGTTAAAGCTTCAGCCCAACTTGAAATACTAAAATGCACATTGTCTGGTGTAAACCAATTATTGTGAGATTGCGATAAGGCAATTAAATCAACAAACGAGTTAAAAAACAAATCATTATATTTTACTTGCTCATTTTGTTGATTCTTGTCTAAAGAAAATTGACTTAAAAACTTTCCCAATTCAACAAAATTATTTTTTATTTCAATTTGTAACATCTGTAACTTGTTTATATTTAGTTTACGTTGTATTTTTGCACAAAGTTACGAAGTAAAAAGCAGATTTTATAAACTTCTAAACTTTAAACTTTTAAACAAAAGGAATAATGGCAATTATAATAACAGACGAATGTATTAATTGTGGGGCTTGTGAACCCGAATGCCCAAATACTGCAATATATGAAGGTGCGGATGATTGGCGTTGGAAAGACGGTACCAAACTTTCAGGAAAAATAATTTTACCAGACGGAACAGAAATTGATGCAGATGCGGCACAAACGCCAGTTTCTGATGATTTATATTACATTGTTCCAGGAAAATGTACCGAATGTAAAGGGTTTCACGATGAACCTCAATGTGCGGCAGTTTGTCCAGTGGATTGTTGCGTGCCGGATGATAATCACGTAGAAAGTGAAGAAACACTTTTAAACCGACAAGCATTTTTGCATAACGAATAATACCTCGAACCCCAAAGTGGCGTTTTTGATAGTAAAATAATAATATAATTGAACCGATGTGAAGTCCCCTTCGGGGATTTAGGGGCTTTAAAATATGAAAGCAGGAATTGTAGGCTTACCAAATGTTGGAAAATCAACGTTATTTAATTGTTTATCAAACGCAAAAGCACAAAGTGCTAATTTTCCGTTTTGTACTATCGAGCCAAATATTGGTGTAGTAAACGTACCAGATCCAAGAATTAATCGTTTAGAAGAATTGGTAAAACCAGAACGTGTGCAAATGGCAACCGTTGATATTGTTGATATTGCAGGTTTGGTTAAAGGAGCAAGTAAAGGAGAAGGATTGGGAAATCAGTTTTTAGGAAATATTAGAGAATGTAATGCGATTATTCACGTTTTACGTTGTTTTGATAATGATAATATTGTTCACGTAGATGGAAATGTAAACCCAATTCGTGATAAAGAAACCATTGACATAGAATTACAATTAAAAGACTTAGAAACGGTTGAAAAACGTTTAGAAAAAGCAAATAAAGGAGCTAAAACCGGTAATGCTGAGGCTAAAATTGAAAAAGGAATTTTAGATAGAATTAAAGAAGCTCTATTACAAGGAAAATCGGCAAGAACGGTTGTGCCAAATGGTAATGAAGAAGAAGTTTTATACGAGGCGTTTCAATTAATTACAGCCAAACCTGTTTTATATGTTTGTAACGTGGACGAAGCGTCTGCCGTAAATGGAAACAAATATGTAGACCAAGTTAAAGAATTAGTAAAAGACGAACAAGCTGAAGTAATTATTCTTTCTGTAGGAGCAGAAGCGGATATCACAGAATTAGAAAGTTACGAAGAACGTCAGGTATTTTTAGAAGATATGGGATTGTCTGAACCAGGTTCGGCAGTTTTAATTCGTGCCGCATATAAATTATTGAATTTACAAACGTATTTTACAGCGGGTGTCAAAGAAGTTAGAGCTTGGACCATTCAAATTGGTGATACAGCTCCGCAAGCAGCAGGGGTAATTCACTCTGATTTTGAAAAGGGATTTATTCGTGCAGAAGTAATTGCTTTTGAAGATTATTCTAATTTCGGTACTGAAGCCAAATGTAAAGAAGCAGGAAAATTAAGAGTGGAAGGAAAAGAATACATCGTAAAAGATGGTGATGTGATGCATTTCCGTTTTAATGTGTAATTTGAGAAAATAGAACATAGAAAATAGAGCAAAGAATATAAAAATAGAATATAGAGAAAACCGTTGCAGAAATGTAACGGTTTTTTTATTACCTTAAGTTTTCATTTGTCATTATAAAATCAAATTTAATTGCAGTTTTAAGTCTATATTCTGTATTCTATTCTTTATATTCTAAAACTGAAAACTTCTTAATAACTTCTTTAAAAACCATTTTTATTTTTTAATGAAATCCATTATCTTGCAAAAAATCCAAATTCCGATTTATGCAAGAGCAACAAGATCAATATAACGAAGATAATATACGTTCACTCGACTGGAAAGAGCATATTCGTATGCGTCCTGGGATGTATATTGGTAAGTTAGGAGATGGTTCCTCACCAGATGATGGTATTTATATTTTATTAAAAGAAGTGCTCGATAACTGTATCGACGAATTTGTAATGGGTGCTGGTAAAACCATTGAAGTTACCTTAAAAGACAAAATGGTTACCGTGCGCGATTATGGTCGTGGTATTCCTTTAGGAAAAGTGGTAGATGTTGTTTCTAAAATGAACACCGGAGGAAAATACGATTCCAAAGCGTTTAAAAAATCAGTAGGACTTAATGGGGTAGGAACAAAAGCAGTTAATGCATTGTCCAATTATTTCCGTGTAGAATCGGTTCGTGATAACCAGCAAAAAGCCGCTGAATTTTCTGCAGGAAATTTAACGCTTGAAGAAGATGTTATAGAATCAACTAAACGAAAAGGTACCAAAGTATCTTTCGTTGCTGACGAAGCTATTTTTAAAAATTATAAGTATCGTACCGAATATATCATAAAAATGCTTAAAAATTATTGTTACCTAAATACCGGTTTAACAATATATTTTAATGGCGAAAAATATTATTCAGACAATGGTTTAAAAGATTTATTAGAAGAAAACATTGCCGAAGAAGATATGGTGTATCCAATTATTCACCTTTTAGGCGAGGATATCGAAGTAGCCATTACGCATAGTAAAACCCAATATTCAGAAGAATATTATTCTTTCGTTAATGGACAAAACACCACGCAAGGAGGAACGCATTTAGGGGCATTCAGAGAAGCATTAGTAAAAACCATAAAAGAGTTTTATAACAAACCTTTTGAAGCGTCAGACATTCGTAAATCGATTGTCTCGGCCATTGTGGTTCGTGTAGAAGAACCTGTTTTCGAAAGTCAAACGAAAACCAAATTGGGTTCTACTGATATGGGACCTGACTTGCCATCAGTCCGTACGTTTGTTAACGATTTTATGAAAACGAAGTTAGACAACTTCTTACATAAAAATCCAGATGTTGCCGATGCGTTACTTCGCAAAATTTTACAAGCTGAACGCGAGCGTAAAGAATTATCAGGAATTAGAAAATTAGCGAAAGACCGAGCAAAAAAAGCCAATCTTCACAATAAAAAATTACGCGATTGTAGAGTGCATTTAACCGATGCGAAAAACCCAAGAAGTTTAGAAAGTACGCTTTTTATTACCGAGGGAGATTCGGCTTCTGGTTCGATTACTAAAAGCCGCGATGTCAATACACAAGCCGTTTTCAGTTTACGTGGTAAGCCATTAAACTCGTATGGTATGACCAAAAAAATTGTGTACGAAAACGAAGAATTCAATTTATTGCAAGCGGCTTTGAATATTGAAGAAAGTATGGAAGATTTACGATACAACAATATCGTAATTGCTACCGATGCCGATGTCGATGGTATGCACATTCGTTTGTTGTTAATTACCTTCTTCTTGCAATTTTTTCCTGAAATGATTAAAGAAGGGCATTTGTATATTTTACAAACACCATTATTTAGAATTCGAAATAAGAAAGAAACCATTTATTGCTATTCGGAAGAAGAACGAAAAGCGGCGATGGAAAAACTAAAACCAAAACCAGAAATTACCCGATTTAAAGGATTAGGAGAAATTTCACCAGATGAGTTTAAAAATTTCATAGGTGAAACCATACGTCTTGATCCTGTAATGTTAGATAAAGCTACATCTATTGAGAAATTATTAGAATTCTATATGGGTAAAAACACACCCGACCGTCAAGACTTTATCATTAACAACTTGAAGGTAGAATTAGATGTGGTGGAAGAGGAAGTTTAGAACTAATTAAAATATACTGAAACTCTGAAATGAATTCAGAGAAAATAAATTCAGATAAATGAAAGACGAAGAAGAAAACATTCATCCAGAAGAAGAAAATACGGAACATACTGAAAATAATTCAGAGGATAATTCAATTGATGACAATCAAGAGGAAGCTACTTCTGAAGAAGTTATTGAAGTAGACGCCAAACACTTCGAAGGACAACATTTTTACGAAAACGACGAAAATCCAGAAGATACCATTACCAAAGTAACAGGAATGTACAAAGATTGGTTTTTGGACTACGCGTCGTATGTAATTTTAGAACGTGCTGTTCCTGCTATTGAAGATGGTTTTAAACCGGTTCAACGTCGTATTATGCACTCGTTAAAAGAGTTAGATGATGGTCGTTATAACAAAGTGGCCAATGTAGTTGGGCATACGATGCAGTATCATCCTCACGGAGATGCGAGTATTGGTGATGCTATGGTACAAATTGGGCAGCGTGAATTGCTAATCGATTGTCAAGGAAACTGGGGAAATATTTTAACTGGCGATAGTGCGGCAGCTTCTCGTTATATTGAAGCGCGTTTGTCAAAATTTGCTTTGGAAGTTTTGTATTCTCCAAAAATTACTGATTGGGGTGTTTCTTACGATGGTCGTAGAGCGGAACCAAACAATTTACCGGTTAAATTCCCATTATTATTAGCTTCCGGAGCCGAAGGAATTGCAGTGGGATTATCAACGAAAGTCTTGCCTCACAATTTTAATGAATTAATTGACGCTTCGATAAAAATTTTAAAAGGAAAACCATTTACCATTTATCCTGATTTCCAAACGGCTGGTATTGCAGACGTTTCCAATTATAATGACGGAATGCGTGGGGGTAGAGTTCGAGTACGTGCTAAAATTTCGCAATTAGACAAGCAAACGTTAGTCATTACTCAAATTCCGTTTTCAACCAATACGTCAACCTTGATTGATAGTATTTTGAAAGCCAATGAAAAAGGAAAAATAAAAATTAAAAAGATTGAAGATAATACGGCTGCTGAGGTAGAAATATTAATTCATCTTTTCCCTGGCGTTTCGCCAGATAAATCTATTGACGCATTATACGCTTTCACGGCTTGTGAAACTTCTGTAGCGCCTTTAGGTTGTGTAATTCAAGATAACAAACCGCTTTTTGTCGGCGTGTCTCATATGTTGAAAATTTCTACAGAGCGAACCGTAGAATTACTTCGAAAAGAATTAGAAATTCAGTTAGAGGAACTAAAAACAAAATGGCATTTTTCTACTTTAGAAAAAATCTTCATTCGTGAAGAAATGTATATCGATTTCAAATTGTATTCGGACAGAGAAACACTTTACGAATATTTATACAAACAATTTGAACCGTTTAAAAAGTCGTTTGTTCGTGAAATCGTAGATGAAGATTTACAGAAATTAACGCAAATTCCAATGATTCGTATTACGCGATTTGATTCGGATAAAGCGGACGATTTTATTGCGAAGTTAGAAGACGAAATGAAAGAAGTGCAACATCATTTAGATAATTTAATTGATTTTGCAATTGATTATTTCGCCAAATTAAAAGAAAAATACGGAAAAGGAAGAGAGCGTCAAACGGAATTAAGAAATTTTGATACGATTGAAGCTACGAAAGTAGTTTTACGTAATACCAAATTATACGTGAACAAAGAAGAAGGTTTCTTTGGAACAGGTTTGAAGAAAGACGAATATGTAGCCGATTGTTCCGATATTGATGATGTAATTGTTTTCCTAAGAGATGGAAGAATGATGATTGCCAAAGTAGACGATAAAAAATTCGTAGGTAAAGATATCATTCATATTGCGGTTTTCGATAAAAACGACAAACGTACCATTTATAATATGATATATCGTGATGGTAAAAACGGTTCCACATTTATTAAACGATTTAATGTTTCTGGAGTAACTCGTGATAAATTTTACGATTTAACGCAAGAAAAACCAGGTTCACAAGTCTTATATTTCTCTGCTAATCCAAATGGAGAAGCTGAGGTCGTTACGATTTTATTACGCCAAGTAGGAAGTATAAAGAAATTGAAATGGGATCAAGATTTTTCAGATATTGCAATCAAAGGCCGAGCAAGTAAAGGAAATACAGTTACAAAATATCCTATCAAGAAAATAGAATTAAAAGAAAAAGGGATTTCGACACTTCGACCAAGAAAAATTTGGTTTGACGATACGGTGCATCGTTTAAATGTAGATGGTAGAGGGGAGTTGTTGGGCGAATTTAAACCTAACGATAGATTGCTTATCGCGAATCAATCGGGAAAAATAAAAACCATCATTCCAGAATTGACCACTCATTTTGATGAAGATATGATTGTAATGGAAAAATGGAATCCAAAAAAACCAATTTCTGCTATTTATTATGATGGTGAAAAAGAGCGTTATTATGTAAAACGTTTCTTAATTGAAAACGAAAATAAAGAAGAAATTTTTATTACTGAACATGATAAATCACAATTAGAAATTATTTCTACCGACTGGTTACCAATGGCTGAGGTGGTTTATGCGAAAGTGAAAGGTGTGCAAAAAGACAATCAGATTGTAAATTTAGATGAGTTTATTGCCGTAAAAGGAATAAAAGCACTTGGTAATCAATTGACTACAGATAAAATAAAACAGATCAACATATTAGAATCATTACCTTATGAAGAGGTGTTAGACGAACCAGAAATGGTTTCTGAAGCGTCTAATTCTGAAGCACAAGATTTTAATATTGAATTAGACGATGACGGACAAATAACATTGAGTTTAGAGTAAAATTCAAATATAAACCTGACAAGTTTTCGAAACCTGTCAGGTTTTTTTATATCTTAATTCGTTATATCAGTATCTTTTAATTTTTCATCCATAATTTTACTATTATATAAAACCACAGGTTTCTTGCTGTTTTTCTTCATTTTCAGATTTAAAAACTCTACGAATAATGAGAAGAAAATAGAGAAGTATAAATATCCTTTTGGAATACTATGAACGGTTTCACCACCAAAGAATTTAAAGTTGGCTAAATGTGAACCTTCTGCTAAAAGCATGACTCCAATTAAAATTAAGAACGATAAACCTAAAATTTGTATGGTTGGGTGATTGTTTACAAATTTACTAACAGGTCCTGCAAAAATCATCATAATAATAATTGAAATAATGATGGCCATAATCATAATTTCTATAGCACCAGTTGCGCCAAATCCAACAGGTGGCTCAGCAGCACTTACTAAACCAATTGCTGTTAAAATACTATCAAATGAGAAAACGATATTTAATAAAGCAATTTGTAAAATAGCAGCCCCTAATGTATTACTGGCTTTTCCATTACTTCCTTCTTCTTCACCTTCAAGTTTGTGATGTATTTCGGAAACGGATTTGTATAATAAAAACAAGCCACCACCAAAAATAATTAAGCTTTGACCCGAAATGCCACCTGAGAAAAATCCTAAATCGAAATCGAAGAATGATTTTTTTAAGCCCATAACCCAAGAAATTCCAAAAAGTAGTACAATTCGGAATGCCATCGCTAATAGCAATCCAATTCTTCTGGCTTTGGGTTGGTCTTTTTCTTCTAATTTACCAGACACAATTGATAAAAATACAATATTATCAATTCCAAGAATGATTTCTAAAAAAGTTAAGGTTAGTAGGGCAATCCAAGCGTCTGTGTTGGTTAATATTTCCATTTGATAAGGTATAGATTTTATTTTTAGAATTTAGTGTATTTTAATACACACATATATTTTACGTAGAAAATTATAATTTAGTTACAGATCCAAATTGTTTTTTTGCATCGCCAACAAATGAATATTCAAAATTATATTTTAAGTCTTTGGTATTTAGTATTTTAACATGCACGGCTTTTTTTTCTGCTCTGTTCTTTGGTTTCACATTTTCTAAAATATATTCACAATCATTAATCCAGCGAATTGTAAAAGTATCAATAACCTGATTGTAGTTTTCAATTTGAATAGAATCATTTCTTTCAAAGGTACTGGTTAATTTTTTGCCATCAAATTTGGTTTCTGACGAAAATTTACCAGTTTTAAAATCGGTACACTTTCTTTCTAGGTTGTAACAAGAAACAAGTAGTAATGCGAATAGTAATATGATTTTTTTCATTAAAAATAAATAAAATAAAGAGTAATCGAAGTTAATAGTAACAAGTTGAAAATGAATATAGTAATTTGGTTTCTAATATAATATTGTTCATTTGTTTCAATGCTTAAAGTGTTTTTTCCAAAATGAAACAGCCACCAAATTATTCCACCTAATATATTGTATATATTTCCTGACATTTTTTATTTTTCAAACATGCTTTTCATGATCGTATTTATGCCCTTAAACATCAAATAAACGGAAAAACCACAAATTAAAACACCTAAAATTGCCACATAAATAAATAAAGGATGTTTTTGATTTTTAAAGCTACTATTTAAGATAAGCACACCTACAAAAAGTGTGGGTAATGAGCCTAATAATATGCGAAGTCCTTTGTTTAATATTGTTTTATTTACAGACATGATATATTTATTTTTGGCTAGTATAAAAATCAACAGCTTTTCTTACACTGCCATACTTTTGTAGTAATTTTTCTCCTATTTCATAAGATACAGGAATTTCTTCCATTATCATTCGTATGCCTCTGTCAATTAATTTATCATTACTTAATTGCATGTCTACCATTTTGTTGCCTTTTACTTTTCCAAGTGCAATCATAGTAGTTGTAGAAATCATATTTAATACTAATTTCTGAGCGGTTCCTGCTTTCATTCTGCTGCTACCAGTAACAAATTCGGGGCCTACAATTACATCAATTGGGTAATTTGCTGTTTGCGAAAGCGGACTATTTGCATTGCAACTGATACTTCCAGTAACAATATTATTTTCATTACATTTTTGTAAACCACCAATAACATAAGGAGTCGTTCCAGAAGCAGCAATACCGATTACAACATCGTTTTCATTTATATTCCAGGCTTGTAAGTCTTTCCAAGCTTGTTCTTTATCATCTTCAGCAAATTCAACGGCTTTTCTAATAGCGGTATCTCCACCCGCAATAATTCCAATAACGGTATCAAAATCTACACCAAACGTTGGTGGACATTCACTTGCATCTACAACCCCTAATCTACCAGAAGTTCCAGCACCAATATAGAATAAACGTCCACCCATTTTCATTTTAGTAATAACTTTTGTTACTAAAATTTCAATTTGTGGTATTGCTTTTTCAACAGCTATCGGTACCGTTTTATCTTCGCTATTAATATTTGTAAGTAATTCGTGAACAGCCATCTTATCTAAATGGTCATATTTTGATGTTTGTTCCGTAGTTTTTATAAATGACATTGAAATCCTTTTATTGTTGTTCAAATATACAAAGTATTTATAAATTTAAAGAATGACAACTGTAGTTTCTTGAATATTTTTATATTTGTTAAAAACTATAACTTTTGAGTCAAAAATCTCACAAATTAAAAATTTGCTTGGTTACCGTAACGCTTTCAGATGGAGGTGCCGAACGCTGTGCAGCATTATTATCAAACTATTTTGAAAATCAACATATAGAAGTATATCATGTAGTTTTTTCAGGAAAAGTAGCCTATGATTATTCTGGGAAGTTATTTCATCTTGAACATTTAAAAGATAAAAGAAATAGTTGGTGGAGTAGAAGTAAACGATTTTTTGCGTTGAAGATATTCTTTAAGGACAATCATTTTGATTATGTAATTGACTTTAGAACAAAAGAGTATTTTTTACAAGAAATGATTATTCATAATTTTGTATTTCCTAAATTTATTCAAACCATACATAGTTTTAAAATCAAATCCTATGTTCCAAAAAATAAATTCTTAGCTAAATTGTTATACAGAAATTGTCAGCAATTGATTACTGTTTCGAAAGGAATTCAGGAGAAAGTTAATAAAAATTATAATTTTTTGCCTACTAAATTAATTTACAATCCTATTGATTTTGAATTCGTTTCAAAGCAATCAAAACAAGAAGTTACGGACGATTTTCAATATGTTTTATCTGCTGGAAGTATGAATAAAAACATCAAGCAGTTTAATAAATTAATTGAATGTTATGCGAATTCTATGTTACCCTCTAAAAATATAAAGTTGCTCATTTTAGGCGAAGGAAAACTGAAAAATAAATGGATAAAATTAGCAGAAAATCTTAATTTACAAGAATTGGTCATTTTTAAAGGCAACGTAAAAAATCCATTTCGATATTATAAAAACGCATTATTCACAATTTCAACCAGTAAATATGAAGGTATGCCCATGGTTTTATTGGAATCTTTAGCATGTGGCACCCCAATAATTTCTTGGGATTATGCATCGGGTCCAAGTGAAATTATTACTAACAAACAAAACGGTTTATTGATTAAAAATCAGGATGCAGACTTACTAATTGAAGCAATGAATCTATATGTATCGGATAATAATTTATATTTACATTGTAAAGAAAACGCGGTATCAAGTGTGAAACCATTTAGTTTGGAAACTATTGGTAACAAATGGTTAAACCTTTTTAAAAATAAATAGAAATGAATTACAAAATCATAGATATTCCAAAAATAAACAATACAAAAGGAAACCTTGGTGTTATTGAAAATGATACGATTCCTTTTGATGTAAAAAGGGTGTATTATTTGTTTGATGTACCAAGTGGTGCCAAACGTGGCGGACATGCACATAAGAAACTGAAACAAGTTTTAATTGCTATTTCGGGAAGTTTTGATGTGGTTTTGAAGAATGGAAAATCGAAAGAAATTATTACTTTAAATAGACCCGACAAAGGTTTGCTAATTGAAAACAACATTTGGAGAGAATTAGAAAACTTTTCTTCGGGTTCGGTTTGTTTGGTGTTGGCTTCAGAAGAATTTTCGGAAAACGATTATATTAGAAGTTACAAGGATTATTTGAGTTTTGTGAAATAGTATTTTATAATTTCAATACCCAAAAAATTAATAGGTACTTGTTTTTATTCCTAACTTTAATAAAAACAACTTCAATTTATCAATTAAATTTAGAATAAAACGGGGCATTTTTAAAAGAACATTTTGTTTCCAATTTAAGTTCGTTGAATCAATGGTTAGAATCATTTTTTTCCAACGCAAATCATTATTTTTCTTTAAGCGTTTTCCTAAAACATATCGTTCGAAATCGAGATATTTTTTTAAATCCGAATTGGTTTTTGCCCAATTTTCATAACTATCAAAATCAGGAATGGTCTTGTTCAGTAATGAACTCTGTGTAAGTTGGTTTTCTGTTTGCATAAAATAACGCATTTGAACCGAATTAGTATAGGCCAGTTTAAAATTGTAATTAGCTCTAATATTGAAATCTAAATCTTCTGAAAAATTTATTTTTTCATTATAAAAACCAACCTTTTCAAATACTTCTTTATGAAAACAAACGGAGCCATGATTGTAAATCCCTTGTTTAATATTTATTTTGAAAAAGTTGATATAACCTGTAAAATCTATTGGTAAAATTTCAGAACCATTGCAAGGATTTTTAATTACGGTATCCCAAACTTCTTCATAATTTGTTCCAAAAATTCTCGCTTCTGGAAAATTTTGAATTAATTGAAAGATACTTTCTAAAAATGTAGGTTTCCATAAATCATCAGCATCTAAAAACGTTATATAATTAGAATTTGCTTTTTTTATACCAGAGTTTCTTGACGCAGATAAGCCACAATTTTTTTTATGATAAATTAATTGTACTTTTTCTGATTCAAATGTTGCGGCAATTGCAGCACTTTTATCTGAAGAAAAATCGTCAATAATTACTAATTCGAAATCTGAAAAAGTTTGATTTAAAACACTTTTAATCGCGTTTTTAATATACTTTTCTTTGTTGTAAAGCGGAATTATGACAGTGAAAAAAGACATATTAATCGGCTAAAATATATTGGAATACTTCATTCCAGTTTTGTAAATCTTTACTTGTGTCAAATGGTGAAGTATTTCCTTGAAACGTATGATTACCTTCTACAAATTCAGTAATTAGTTTTGCTAAATCAGTAGCGCTGGTTTCATCAAAAAAAGTAACTTTTTCATAATGGCCACAAGCTTCTTTGGCATAAGGTAAATTAGCTAAAAACATCGGCTTATAATATGCTTTTGCCTCTGAAATTGGCAAACCCCATGTTTCTATTTTTGATGGAAAAAGTAAACAATCCATAGCATTATACATTGAAAGTAAATGATTTCTTTTTACTTTTCCATAAAATTGAACGTTTTTTATATCGCCATATTTTTTAATTAAAAATTGGGCGTATTTTTCTTTATTATCTTTTATGGTGGTGAAATGAAATTGGGTTTGTTCTGAAATGTTTTTTGGCAAAACTTTTATTGCTTCTAATATTATTTCATGATTTTTATAACTTCTTGGGAAACTTGGGTAAAAAAAGTGTATTTTATTTGCATCAAAATTCTGTTTTTCTAAAGTAATTTCCTCCACATATTCTGGAATGGCAACTTTTATATTTGAAACGTTAAATCGCTTTTCAAAAACTTCTTTTATCCAATGTTGTTGTACAAAAACAGTATGGTTTTTAGCAATATTAATTTTGAATAGCCTATCGTACAAAATGGAAAAAACGCCAATTTTGTAATTAAATTTCCAATCTTTCCAAGTAGGTTTAAATAATGTTGTAGGATGATGGCAATACACAAATTGTTTTTTTGCTACTACATTTGGCGTAGTATCATGTAGGGAAAACCAAATGTCTGGTTGTACTTGTTTAGAAAGTTTTTTAAAATAAAAATACTCGTAATACAAACGAAACCACCAAGATTTTTTTGAAAGTGGCATCTCAATTATTGTAATATTTGAGAATTGAAATTTTGAGGCGTCATGAACCAAAGCGATAACTTCAACTTCCTTTTTTTCTATGTGCTTAGAAAGTTCTTGTAAAACATTATGAAGGATTGTAAAAATACCACCTTCTACCATGTTAATACCCGAAATTACAATTTTTTTACTTTTCAATGTATTTTAGATTATTTGTCTAACAACATTTTTCCTGCAATAACAAGTAATACTACGGCAAAAATTTTCTTTAACAATTTTTGGTCTAAGGTAAGTGCAAATTTACTTCCAAAAATACTGCCCACAACAAAAAAAACAGCAATAATTGCGGCATATTTTACATTAATTTGTCCTTCTTTATAGTAATTAAAAACGGCAACAGCTGTAACGGGAACTGCTAATACAGCTAAACTTGTGCCTTGTGCTTGGTGCTGATTAAATCCGAAAAACATGACTAATAATGGCACCATAATTATGCCGCCACCAACGCCAACCAATCCGCTTAGTACTCCTGCTAAAATTCCAATAAGAATTAAAGACAATATTATTTGTAGGGTCATTTTACTTTTCATTTTTATTTATTATATCCTTCAATTGGAATTTCAATTTCGTATATTTTTTTTGTTGGATTATCTAATTTTTTATCACGCAACCATTGGTTATGTGTTTTTAAAATTTTATAGTTAATTCCTTGACTAATAGCAAATGTAGACAAATTTGTTATAGTAGAGTCTATCATTATTTTTTTTGTATTAATTTTTGGATATAAGGCTTCTTTTGGAATTAAATAGCCATATTTTTCTGGATTTTTCATAATTTCTTTCAAAGCTAAAATCCTGAAAACATAACGAGAGGTTTCATCGGATAGCCATAAACTATAATAATCTGAAGTTTGTTGAAAAGTGATGTGATTTTGTAATCCAGTCATACCGCCATTGTACGATGCGGCAGCTATGGTCCAATTTCCGAATTTATTTTTAGCCTTAATTAAATATTCACAAGCTGCTTGCGTAGCTTTTTCAATATGATAACGTTCATCTACTTGATCGGTTACTTCTAATTTACTTTCCTTAGCCGTTTCTGGCATAAATTGCCAAACACCTTTTGCGCCAGATGGGGAAATGGCATTGATTAGGCCGCTTTCAATTACAGCTAAATATTTAAAATCATCAGGAACATTATATTTTGCTAATATGGGTTCGATAATTGGGAACACTTTATTGGCTCTTTTTATTAAAATAGCAGTTGAGGCATTTAAATTAATATTAACTAACATTTCTCTATCTAAACGTTCTTTTACATCTGCTAGATTGGTTGGAACTTTTTCACCACAAAAATCCATTTCACTTGGATATTCTACATGATTTTTTTTCGGTACGTTTTGGTAGGAAGTAGCAAAAATTAAAAACCCGCAAATAATAAATAGTGCGAATAATAATAAAGTTTTATTTTGGAGTTTCATAAGTCTGTAATTTTAGTAATATCCCTTTTAATCAAGGTAACTTTATATGTTTTTTGTTTATTCTAATATTAATTGGGGTAAATTTTTGTTCAACCATTTGTATTTATTTACAATCATAATATGCGTTCCTCCTTTTACAACAATACAATTTTTTATATTAGAAATAGGAAAAACCTTATCCTCATCACCGTGAATGTGAATTACTTTTTCATCAGGAATACTTCTTTGCCAAAGTAAAACATTTTCAATTGCCCAATCTAAATAGTTAGTTTGTTTCATAAATAGATATTTGTTGTATAATTTTACTCTTTTAGCCAGTAAACCTCTGCCTTTTATGTATCTTGACAAATAGTTTACTTGCCCTAAAAGACTGGTAGGTAATGCTTTATATAATTTTGTAGCCTTGGCTAATTTCATATGAATTGGCAATTCCTGGTTGCTTTTTACGCTTGAAATAATGATAATTTTTTTTGTTTTAATGATTTCAGACATTTCTTGAACCATTATTCCACCAAATGAAACACCAATTAATACGCAATTTTCATGTTTCACTTTTTCACACATTCTTTTAGCGTAGCTTTCTATGGTTTCATTATAAATCGGTAAAATCCATTCCAAATAATGCATTTCAAATTGTTCCTTAGGTAATTTTATATTTTCGAAGATTTCTATACTTGCAGCCAAACCAGGAACAAAGTAAACTTGTATTTTCGACATTAGTTAAATGATTTTGTGCCTTAAAATTATAATATTAATTTTAATTGGGTTTCTTTTTTCGACAGAAAAAAATAAATTTAACAAATAATTTTCTATTGATATGATTTTCATTTGTTTACTACTTGATTTGTCTTTATTTTTTTGTAAATTTGCAGACATTTTAACAAACAATTAAGATTTGTTAGTATTTAAAACCCAAATTTATGCTAGTTGAGGAAATTAAAGACAATGAATTATTAAGACAATTTGAAACAAAAACGGATTGCGGACTTTTAACCATTGAATACGCCATTCAAGAAAGGAAAATATTTTTAACTAAGCTTTGTGCAAACGAAAACGAACAAGAAGTTAAAGTAAATCAATTTATAACTTCCGTTTTAGATATAGCTCAGGAGCGAAAATTTAAAGTCGTTCCCACAAACACAAAAATTGTTTCTTTCTTTAGGAAAAATAAAAAATTTCAACAGTTATTACCTCCAGGGATTAAAATATAATTTAGCATTATAACTATAAATAACAGCATTGAAACTTGTTTTGATGCTGTTTTTGTTTTAGAAATTGCTTCAAAAAAATTGAAAATTATGGATTGAATAAATGTTATATTTTCATCAAATTTTGTTAAATGTCATTGAAAACAATACCTTTATACCTAAATTTGGTAGTACATATTTTAAAAATAATTTAATTGTAAAACCAATATATTAGATATTTTTATGTCTAAATAAACAGAACAAATAATAGAATGAACCCATACATTGATAGAGAAAAAAGCTGGTTAGCATTTAACGCAAGAGTGCTGCAAGAAGCTGCAGACGAAAATGTACCGTTATTAGATAGATTACGTTTTTTAGGTATTTTTTCGAATAATTTAGATGAATTTTTCCGTGTTCGATATGCAGCAATTCGCAGAATGACATTAGAAAAAATTGATACTAAACCAATGTTGGGCGATATTTCTGCTGAACAGTTACTCAAAGATATTACAGAAATTGTAATTGAACATCAATCTGAAAGTTTACGAATATTAAACGATATTGAAAAAAAACTTGAAAAACAGGGAATTTATATTATTAATGAAAAGCAAATAAATAAAGACCAAGAAACGTTTATTAAAGATTTTTTCATTCAAAAAGTCAGCCCGGAATTAGTTACCATTATGTTAAATGATTTAGTTGAGTTTCCTCTAATTAAAGATACTTCAGGATATTTAGCAGTAAAATTGGTAATGCATAACAACAAATCAGGATTAATTTCTCAAATTTTAAACGATAAAGAAATTAGATATGCCATTGTTGAAATTCCTAAAACAATTAACAGGTTTGTAGTTTTACCTTCTAATTCCGATAAACAATATATTATTTTATTAGATGATGTAATTAGATATAGTTTAGATCATATTTTTAATATTTTCGATTATGAAAGTATTGACGCACATATGATAAAAATTACTCGTGATGCCCAATTGGAGTTTGATTCTGATTTAAGTAAGAGTTTAATTGAAAAGATATCTTACAGTGTTAAAGAACGAAGAGTAGGAGAACCTGTACGATTTGTATATGACCAAGCTATAGACAAAGATACCCTAGAATTTTTTCTAAACCGGATGAAAATTGATAGTTCCGATTCAATTATACCAGGTGGAAGATATCATAACCGAAGGGATTATATGGATTTTCCTAATCTTGGACGATACGATTTGTTGTACAAACAAAATGTGCCACTTCCTATTCAAGGTTTAAGTTTGGACGGAAGTATGCTGCAAAGTATTAAAGAAAAAGATTATTTGTTGCATGCACCCTATCAATCTTTTTCTTATGTGATTCGCTTTTTAAGAGAAGCCGCTTTAGATCCTAAAGTGCAATCTATAAAGATTACGTTGTACCGCTTGTCAAAAAATTCACAAATAGTAAGTTCGCTGATTAATGCTGCTAAAAACGGAAAGAAAGTTACCGTTCAAATTGAATTACAAGCCCGTTTTGACGAGGCAAGTAACATCTCCTATGCCGAACAAATGCAAGAAGAAGGCATTAACTTAATTTTTGGAGTAAAAGGACTAAAAGTTCATAGTAAAATTTGTTTAGTAGAACGTTTGGAAGACGATGAAATTAAGAGATATGGATTTGTTTCTACAGGAAATTTCAGTGAGTCCTCAGCTAAAATTTACACCGATGTAACCTTGTTTACAAGTGATTCAAAAATTTTGAAAGATATGTCAAAAGTATTCGAATTTTTTGAAGTGAATTATAGAGTGCATCGTTATAAACATTTAATTGTATCACCTCATTATACCCGTTCTCGTTTTGTCAAATTGATTGATAGAGAAATAAAAAACGCTTCAGAAGGCAAACCAGCTTACATTAATTTGAAAATGAATAGTTTATCAGATTATAAAATGATAGATAAATTATACGAAGCAAGTAACGCTGGGGTTAAAATTAAATTGATAATCAGAGGTATTTGTTGCTTGGTTCCAGGATTAAAAAATTACAGCGAAAATATAGAAGCAATTAGTATCGTTGATAATTATTTAGAACATTCACGTGTGTTTATTTTTGGGAACAATGACAATCCTGAAGTATTTATTTCTTCTGCCGATTTTATGACCAGAAATATTGATGCTCGAGTTGAAGTAACTTGTCCCATTTATGATGAAGAAATTAAACAAGATTTAATTGAAACTTTTGAAATTGGTTGGAAAGCCAATGTAAAAGCACGTTTACATTCAGATAAATTTGAAAATTTATATAGAAAACGTGGCAAAGATAAAGTATTTAGAGCCCAACAAGAAATGTACAAACACTATCAGAACAAATTGGAAGTAATACTTCCTGAAATTATATAAAAAATATTAATGATTCAAATAAAAAAATATGCCGCAATAGACATTGGTTCCAATGCGATGCGATTGTTAATTACTAATATTATTGAGCAAAAAGGCAAAGAAGTACAATTTAATAAAAGTGCCTTAATTCGTGTACCAATTCGTTTGGGTCAAGATGCTTTTACAGTAGGGGAAATTTCAGAAGAAAATATTGATAGAATGATTGATGCTATAAACGCATTTAAATTATTAATGAAAGTATATAAAGTGGAAAAATTTATGGCTTGTGCCACCTCTGCCATGCGAGAAGCATATAACGGTAAAGAAGTTGCCGAAATCATAAAGAAAAAAACGGACATCAAAATAGAAATTATTGATGGTAAAAAAGAAGCCGCAATTATAGCCTCTTCTGATTTGCATCACTTCATAAAGACAAATGAAAATTATCTTTACGTAGATGTTGGTGGAGGAAGTACCGAATTTTCTTTGTTTTCTGATGGGAAAATGTTGGTGTCAAAATCATTCAAAAATGGTACGGTTCGAATGCTGAATAATATGGTAAACGAAGTGGTTTGGCAAGAAATTGAAAAATGGATAAAAACCAATACTGAAGGATTAAAAAACATCACTATGATTGGTTCTGGCGGGAATATCAATAAGGCATTTAAGTTGTCTGGTAAAACGCAAGATAAACCATTGACATACAAGTATTTAAAATCGCAATTTGATCATATAAACGCTTTAACATACGAACAAAGAATTTCCGAATTAGGTTTAAATACCGACCGTGCCGATGTAATTATCCCAGCACTTTCCATATATTTAAGTGCAATGCGATGGAGTGGTGCCAATCATATTTATGTACCAAAAATCGGATTAGCTGATGGAGTAGTAAAAGCTATGTACTACGAAAGAATATAAAAAAAAACGCTCAATTTGAGCGTTTTTTTTATTTATCAATGGCTCCTAAAACCCGTTTCATAAAATCATTAAGAGCCGTTTTTTTATCTTTTCCGTCTCTAATCATTTTATTTACTTCAATGGCTCCATACATATTTGAAATTAACTCACCAATAACATCTAATTCTTCATCTTTTAAGGATTCTAATTCTGTTAAGTGTTCTAAAACAGCTATTGTTTCAATTATATAATCGGCATCATTTTCTTCAACAAATTGTGTCAAGTGTTTTATTACAGGTAATTTCATAGTATTAGATTGTTAGATTTTAGATTTATAGATTATTTAGATTTGTAGACTTTCTAATTTTCTAAGAAGTCTAATCTATCTAAATTTATAGTACTTGAGCTACTAATTCCGCTAGAACTTCGGCTTTGTTAGTTTGTGTTTGATTTACTAAAACCCCATTTTTAAAAGCAGCAAATGTTGGTAAATTATCCACATTAGCTAATTTTCTAGATTCTGTAAACTGTTCGGCATCTACCACTAAAAATGGAATACTTTCATTCTCAGAAGCCATTTTTTTAAATTTTGGTTTCATTATACGACAATTACCACACCAAGATGCAGAAAATTGTACCATTACTACTTCATTATTAGCTACAATTTCAGCTAAATTATCTTTTTCGATTTCTTGAAACATAATTTATTAATTTTTAATCACAAATAACAATGTCAAATTTTAAATTAAGATTTTGACATTGTTATTGCAATTGTGGTTTATAATTTTAGTGTGAAGCTAAATAACTTGCGGTACTGTTTCTGTCAGCACTCATAGCCTCTTTTCCTTCTTCCCAGTTTGCAGGACAAACTTCTCCTTTAGTTTGTACGTGTGTGTACGCATCAACTAAACGTAAATATTCGTTTACATTTCTACCTAAAGGCATATCATTTACACTTTCGTGGAAAATTTTACCAGTTTCGTCAATTAAATAGGTGGCACGGAAAGTAACATTTGATCCCGTTAATAAATAGTCACCTGTTTCTTCATTAAATTCATCAGCTACATCTAAAATATCTAAAGCGTTTGCTAAATTACGAGTTGTATCTGCTAATAATGGATACGTAACTCCTTCAATACCACCGTTGTTTTTAGCTGTATTTAACCAAGCAAAGTGTACTTCGTTTGTATCGCAAGAAGCACCAATTACAATTGTGTTTCTTTTTTCAAATTCTGGTAAAGCGGCTTGAAAAGCATGTAATTCAGTTGGACAAACAAATGTAAAATCTTTTGGATACCAAAATAAAATTACTTTTTTGTTGTTTTTTGTTGCTTCTTCTAAAACGTTAATTCTTAAGTTGTCGCCCATATCAGAGATTGCGTCAACTGTAATGTTTGGGAATTGTTTTCCTACTAATGCCATAATTATTTGTTTTTAATTAATTTTCTACTGCAAATTTACGGCATTTTTGCATCAAAACAATATATTTTTATTATATAAATTTATTTAACAATAGATTTTGATTATTAATTTTGACATGAATAACTGAAAACAATTACAATTTTAATGTTATATTTGCTTTGCTAACCAAAAATATAATAAAATGAAAATTTTCAGAAAGAAATCAATTACAACGATATTAAAACAAGGTGGTGATGGAGATCATTCAGGTTTAAATAAAGTGTTGACTGTAAAAGATTTAACTTTTTTTGGAATTGCTGCTATTATTGGTGGGGGTACGTTTAGTGCCATTGGAAACGCTTGTTTTTCAGGCGGACCTGCCGTAGTACTTTTATATATTATGTGCGCCATTGCTTGTGGTTTTACAGCCATGTGTTACGCTGAATTCGCATCTCGTGTCCCTGTTTCTGGTAGTGCGTATACGTATGCTTACGTTTCTTTTGGAGAACTTTTTGCTTGGATAATTGGTTGGGCATTAATTATGGAATATTCTATAGGTAATATTTATATTGCTTTTTCTTGGAGCGGTTATTTTACTAATTTATTAGAAAGTTTTGGAATTCATTTGCCTGAATGGTTAACCATAAATTATAAATCAGCTCACGCGGCTTTTATTGCAAGTAATGGTGACGAAGGTTTAGCAGCGTGGAAAAACGCGCCAATGTTAGGAAATTTGAAAGTAATTTTCGATTTACCAGCGGTGGTTATTAATATTTTAATTACTTATTTGGTCTACAGAGGCACAAAAGAATCTAAAAACTTTAGCAATGCTATGGTATATATCAAGTTAGCAATAATTGCCTTGGTAATACTTGTAGGGGCTTTTTATGTAGATATTGATAATTGGACGCCTTTTATGCCTAATGGGTTTAGTGGAGTAATGGGTGGGGTTTCTGCTGTTTTCTTTGCTTATATTGGTTTTGATGCGGTTTCTACTTTAGCAGAAGAAAGTAAAAATCCACAACGCGATTTACCAAAAGGAATGATTTATTCGTTAGTTATTTGTACGATTGTTTTTATAGTTTTAGCTTTGGTTATTACTGGAATGGTTTCTTATGAATTATTAGGAGTTAGTGATCCTTTAGCTGAAATCTTTGCTTTAAAAGGCGTAAAATGGATGTTGCTTGTGGTTTCAATTGCAGCAGTAGTAGCTATGACAAGTGTATTATTGGTGTTTCAAATGGGACAACCTAGAATTTGGATGACGATGAGTCGTGATGGTTTAATGCCTAAACGTTTTTCAACTATTCATCCTAAATATAAAACGCCAAGTTTTGCTACTCTTGTTACGGGTTTAGTGGTTGGAATCCCCATCTTTTTTACGGATGAAAATTTTGTATTAGATTTTACAAGTATTGGAACTTTATTTGCGTTCGTATTAGTTTGTGGTGGTGTATTAATGCTTTCTCCTCAAAGCGAAGCCGAAATTGCAGAACGCGAAACCAAAGGGAAATTCAGAATTCCGTATGTGAATTCTAAGTTTATTTTTCCAGTATTAGTTGCTATTGCTACTATTTTAATTGTTAAATATGTTCCAGATTTCTTTACAAATCTTTTCGATTTTTCAATAGCTAAATTAGCTACAAACATACCCATGTTGGTATTTATTCTTGTTTGCATTTTAATGACAGTTTTATCTTTTACTAAAAACCTATCCTTAATTCCATTATTAGGTTTAATTTCTTGTTGTTATTTATTAACAGGAATGGCGGTTTCTAATTGGATGTGGTTTGGCGTTTGGTTGGTTATTGGATTGGTAATTTATTTTACCTTCAGTTATAAAAACAGTAAACTAAATGATTCAAATTAATTTTAATAATTAGTTATGCTAACAAAATCAACTTTTGAATTTTTAGAGTTACTTGCTAAAAACAACAATCGCGATTGGTTTACCGAAAATAAAAAACGCTTTGAAACCGAAAACAATTTGGCAAAAGCTTTTTTTACAGAAGTCTATGCGGATTTGGAAAAAATAGATAGTTTAGAAAAAATGCAAGTGTTTAGAATTTATAGAGATGTGCGTTTTTCAAAAAACAAACTACCATATAAAAATCATTTTTCTGTTGGATTTTCCAGAACTAAACCGATGCTTCGTGGTGGAATGTATTTACATATAGAAAATGAAGCAAGTTTTGTTGGTGGTGGATTTTGGGAACCCAATAACGAAGATTTATTACGAATTAGAAAAGAAATTGAACTAGACGCTTCTGATTTAAGAGAAATTATCGCAGATGCAACTTTCAAAAAAATGTTTGGAACTTTGGAAGGTGAAGAATTAAAAACTGCTCCAAAAAACTTTGATAAAGCTCATCCAAATATTGATTTAATTAGAAAAAAGCAATATTTGCTAACCAGAAAATTCACCAACAAAGAAGTAATGTCACCAAATTTTAAAGAAGAAGTACTCGCTACTTTTGCCGCGATGCGCCCTTTTTTCAATTATATGAGCGATGTCTTAACTACGGATTTAAACGGCGAAAGCCTTTACTAATTTGCCTTAGGTAAATTAATTCAAATATTGGCACATTGACTAATTTTCAAATTGCCTCATTAACTCGGTTGTACGTATTCCAAACTTTCTAAATTAGTTTTTGAAATAAAAACACCATAGTTTACAGATACTTTATTTTTCTCAATTTTCTCTATAGTTCCGATAGCTTTTCCGTCTTTCATACGAACTCTATCGCCAACTTTTAAAACTACAGCAGGTTTCTCAGGAATCAATTTGGCTTTGATTTTCTTTTCTTTTTTCTCGGTCCGAATTTCTTCTACCTTAACGTTTACTTCAGCAATCACTTGTTTTACAACAACTTCTTTGATTTTTTTCTCTTTAGCTGATATTTTTTTACGTTTCGAATTTTCAATTTCAACTACTTTTAAAAATTCGCCAATTAAGGTCTTTTTGTCTTTATTATTAAAGTATTTTTCGGCAATATCATCAATTTTTTGTCCCATATATATCAAACGCTGATTCGCGTCGTACAATTCCTGATAACGTTCTAATTTATCCTGAATTTTACTATTTATGGTTTCCATTTTCTTACTTTCTTCACGCGCTTTGGTTTCTTCTTCTTTTAAAGAAACAGACGTTTTTTCCATTTTAGAGCGCTCTTTTTGTAAAGTAGCAATGGTTTTATCAAATCGTACTTTTGTATTTTCAATTTTCTTTTTGGCACGATTAATTAAACCGTAAGGAATTCCATTTTTCTGAGCCACTTCAAAAGTAAACGAACTTCCAGGCTGACCCAAATGTAATTTATACATCGGCTCTAATGACTTTTCATCAAATAACATATTGGCATTACTGGCAAAAGGCAATTCGTTGGCTAATATTTTTAAATTTGTGTAATGTGTAGTAATAATTCCGTAGGCTTCTCGGTCGTAAAATTCTTCTAAGAAAATTTCTGCCAAAGCCCCACCTAATTCAGGATCAGAACCTGTACCAAATTCGTCAATTAAAAATAAAGTTTTATCGTTACATTTTTTTAAGAAATAATTCATATTCTTTAAACGATAACTGTAGGTGCTCAAATGGTTTTCAATAGATTGATTGTCACCAATATCGGTTAATATTCTATCAAATAAAAACGTTTCACTACGTTCGTGAACTGGAATTAGCATCCCGCATTGTAACATCAATTGCAGTAAACCAATAGTTTTTAAAGAAATGGTTTTTCCACCGGCATTAGGGCCTGAAATCACTATAATACGATTATTACTTTCTAGTTCTATGGTTTGTGGAAAAGTAGGTTTGTTTTCTAATTTGTTATTTAAAAGTAGAATAGGATGGAAGGCTTCTCTAAAAAACAAGCGCTTTTCAGTATTTATTTTTGGAAGTATTCCGTTAATTCTATTGGCGTATTTTGCTTTTGCTGCAATTACATCCATGTCAGAAAGAAAATCCTGATATTGAGAAATTAAGAGTGTATAGGGTCTAATTGTAGCGGAAAGCACACGTAAAATCCGCATAATTTCTTCTCTTTCTTCAAACTCTAATACATTTAATTCTCGAGAATATTTTAGTGTGGTTTCAGGCTCGATATAGGCAATACTTCCTGTTTTAGAATTTCCTAAAATTGATCCTTTGACTTTTTTTCGATACATCGCTTGAACCGCCAAAACCCTACGATTATCAACAACTGTTTCCTTAATATCATCTAAATAACCAAGCGAATTAAAGTGCGATAATGCCATGCCAAAACTTTGGTTGATTTTACCTCGAACCACATTGATACTTCGTCTAATGTTTACTAAATCGGGTGAAGCATCATCTTTAATTTCACCAAATTTATTTACAATTTCTTCAATAGATTTTGTGATATATGGTGTAAATTCAATTTGAGTAGATTTTTTGAATAATTCTGGATAATAATCTGAAAATTTCTTTAAAAATTTTAAATATTCATTGGTAGATTTACTTAAATCTAATATTTTTTTAATGGCTACTAACTCCAAGAAACTATCTTCAATAGCTAATAATTTTAAATCAGCCGTAACCGTTTCAAAACCGTGGTTTGGCAAGGCATTGTTGTTACTAAAAGAAGCTACATATTCATTCGTATAGGCCAACTCAGAAAACAAAATTTCTTTGTCTTTGAATGGCTGAATTTGAAGCGCTTTTTCCATTCCAATTTCTGTATTACAACGCTCAGAAATGGTCTGTAAAATAGTATGAAACTCTAAATCTTTTAGTGTTTTTTCGGTAATTGAAATCATTCTTTAAATTAAAGTTCAAATTTACAACATATGAAATCAATTTTATATATTTGTGATATGAAAAGTGCAGAAATTTTAAAAATATTAAAAGAAGATAAGATTTTCCTTAAAGAAAACTTTGGGGTGAATAGGATAGCTTTGTTCGGATCGTTTGCAAAAAACACAGATAAAGTCGATAGTGATATTGATTTTTTTGTAGAATTGAATCACCCATCTTACAACTCTTTAATGAATTTATATGCTTATTTAGAAGTTAAATTTCAATCTAAAATTGATATAGTTAGAAAAGGACCACATTTATCTGAAAAATTTATAAATTCAATCCAAAAAGATTTAATTTATGCATAATGAGGAGTTACAAATAAGTTTAGAAAGTGTTTTAAATCATATTCAGATTTGTAAAAATAGATTTTTGAAAATACAAAAGCCAGATGATTTTGTTTTAACTGATGAAGGCTATATTTTACTTGACTCTATTGTTGCAAGACTTCAAGCAATTGGTGAATTGGCAAAAAAAATTTCAAATAAAAACCCCAGTTTTATTTCAAAGCACAGCGAAATTAATTGGACAAATATTATTCGTTTTAGAGATTTTATTTCACATCATTACGATTTGTTAGATTATGAAATTGTCTTTGAAATTTGTTCCAATAATTTGATTGAATTAGAAGCCGTTTTGATTTTAGAATTGAAATCTCAATAAAATGAACCAAATACCTTATTCCTGGAAATCATTTTTTGATGTAGAAATTCAAAAAGAATATTTTTTAAAACTAATTTCAGATGTTGAAAACGAATATGAATCTTCTGTTTGTTTTCCTCCAAAAGATTTAATCTTTAATGCGTTTGAAAAATGTAATTTGAATGATTTAAAAGTGGTAATTATTGGTCAAGATCCTTATCACGGAGAAGGGGAAGCCAATGGTTTATGTTTTTCGGTAAATGAAGGCATTAAAATTCCCCCATCTTTAAAGAATATTTTTGCAGAAATTAATTCCGATTTTGATTCAATATTTTTACCAACAAATGGTAATTTAGAGCGTTGGGCACAACAAGGAATTTTGCTTTTAAACGCCAGTTTAACCGTTAGAAAAGACGAAGCAAATAGCCACAAACACTTAAAATGGAATGTTTTTACAGATAATTTAATTGATTATATATCAAGAGAATATGAAAATATTGTTTTTTTACTTTGGGGAAGTTTTGCACAAAAAAAAGGAAATAAAATTAACAGGGAAAATCACCTTGTTTTGGAATGCGGACATCCATCACCGTTAAGTGCCAATAGAGGATTTTGGTTTGGAAATAAGCATTTTAGTTTAACCAATACGTATTTAAAATCTATTAAAAAAAAACAAATTGATTGGTAAGTTCAGGTTGTTGCAAATCTAAAATACTTAACACTTCTTCACCTAAAAAGGGGCCTCCAGGATAATGCGCGGTATAATCTAAATTTAACCAAATTTTTCCTTTTTCATCACGATGAAAATAAATCGTTTTTCCTTTTGAAATATCTTTAAATAACTCATTGCTAATAAGATACATGGCGGTTTCTAATTCTTTTTCCGTTCCTAAAAAAACTTCTGGATACATGTGTTTTCCTGTATGTATTAGTCGCATACTTCCACCAATAGCTTTTATTGCCGCACACATTAAAATGGCATGGTCATCACAATCACCTGAAAAATATAATAAACTCTCGCTGCCACTTGCAAAATATTCTTGTCCTTTTGGGTCGTTTACGTAATTCCATCTGCGATTTACTTCTTTAAAAACCGCAAAATATTGAATTAGTTTTCGATTAATTGAGTAATTTGGAGTGTCTTTAAAATGTGAATTAACAGCAAATAGTGCAAAATTTCTGACTTTGGAACTGGAAAAATCAACACTTTTATATACGCGAGTTTTATTTGGAAATGGCTTTAACGTTTTTGATTCTAAAAAAGTTTCCTCTTTTTGCATTTCATCACTTAAAAAAGTGATTTTATAGGCTGTTATCACTTGAAATAAAGAATAGTTTCCTTGTACAGATGCCATCGTAAAAATGATAAAATAAACTAAAATGGAATACATAATTTTTTTACGTAACCATTTTAAAATTAGTATAAATACAATTATAAGAAAAATGAAAACTGAAATTTTATCATAGGGTATTTCTGCATCAAAATAATAAATATTTTTTCTGAAATAAATAAAAACAGGTATACTAATTAAAAAAGATAATACGAACAAGATAACATTTTCTCTAAGCTTATTTGCAATAAGCCAAGCGGATATTTTATCAAAAAAAGATTTTAGAAAAAATGTCATTGTTGTATTTCGGAAATTCGATTTTGTTTTGCATTCAAAAGTACTAAAAAATGTGGCATCAACATAAATTGATTCGTCTTTTTAAACGTTTTTAACAAGTTGATGAAAAGGTACTTTATTAGAAATAATAGCTAAATCAAATAGTTTGTTTTGAACGATTTGAAAGGTTTTTTCATCTAAATTTTTCTGACTCCATTGGGTTTTTTGCAACCATTGTTGGATATCTTCTAATTTTTGATGATATCTTGTAGCAAGCGTTCTATCGATGCTCGGAATGTATTTAAATTCTTCTGTTGTAGCGTTTATGATTTCTAAAATTAAAGCCATAACAGATTCGTTTTCTGCTAAAAATTCATTTCTAACCGCAATTACAAAACAAGGCCAAGGGGTAGGACATTCGCCCACACGTTTAAAAGTTCCATTATCTACTAAGGGTTTTGTGGTATATTTTTCCCACATAAAATAAGCGGATTTCCCTTCAGAAAGGCTTGCAACGGCACCATCTAAATTATTTACAATTTCAAAAGGAATATTATTAATATTCCAATTA
Organism: Flavobacteriia bacterium; assembly: GCA_004293045.1. Classification (GTDB taxonomy): domain Bacteria; phylum Bacteroidota; class Bacteroidia; order Flavobacteriales; family Flavobacteriaceae; genus Flavobacterium. Next base: position 57,227 of record RDXY01000002.1, read on the forward strand.
TTTTTTTCGGCATTTACAATACTCATTAAATGAGAACCTGATCCCATTCTACTTACGGCAGAAACTTTATTTTCTAAATCAGCAACCGAAGTATATTCGGCTTTTCCATCTACATGAATTCCCCATATTAACGGTGATTTTACGAAAATTTGTACCATACTGCTGTGTTGATTTTCAGTTAAATCTTTAATAATTCCTTCTGTTAAAATAATGGCAATATCGGTATTATTCTCACGAAGCATTTGGCACATTTTTCCTGTTCCTTCAGGTACATCTGTCCATTGTAAATCGATTCCAGCTTCATTAAATTCGCCATTTTCTATACACATGTGCCAGGGTAAATTAAAATGTTCGGGAACGCCAACTATTCTTACTTCTTTCATTTTTTGGTTATAAGGTTTTGGATAATGGGTTTAAGGGTTTACTTAATTATTTTTTAAAACACTGATTTGAGAAATTAGTATAATTATTAAATTTTTTGAATCTGTGTTGTTTTATGCTACCAATTTATCTAAAGTATATGCAATTAACTCATTCACCGTTTTTTCTGGGTTCGAACTAAATTCGCCTAGCGCTCTGTTTGCAATAATGGCATTTAATGACAAACAAGTATGACCTAATAATTTGCCTAAACCATAAATTGCAGCAGTTTCCATTTCTAAATTCGTAATGCGTATTCCGTTATAGTTAAACGTATCCATTTTATGATTTAATTCAGGATCCTGAATATTTAATCGAACTACACGGCCTTGAGGCCCATAAAATCCGCCAACAGTTCCTGTAAATCCTTTATAAAATTTTTCTGAATAGATTTTGTTTTCTAAGGTTTCATCACACGATACCACAGTAGGTCTACCTTTTCTAACATCCCAATTGGTATGCGAAATAAAAGCATTCTCTAACTCTGAATCAGTATGTTCTTCTATTAAATAGGAGCGAAGCATGTTGTCTAAGCCAATGGCGTATTTGCTCATTACCCAACTATCCACAGGGATATCAGCTTGTAACGAGCCAGAAGTTCCTATTCGAACAATGTTTAAACGGGTATGATTTGATTTAATTACTCTTGTGTTTAAATCAATATTAACTAAGGCATCTAATTCGTTCATGACTATGTCAATATTGTCAGAACCAATTCCGGTTGATTGTACTGTAATGCGTTTTCCTTTATAAATTCCAGTTTCGGTTTTAAATTCTCTTTTTTGAGTTGAAAATTCGATAGTGTCAAAATGTTGTGTAATTTTAGATACCCGCTCCTGATCGCCAACAAAAATAATATCATTAGCAATATGCTCAGGTTTTAAGTTTAAGTGATACACACTCCCGTCTGGATTTAATATTAATTCTGATGATTTTATCATGATTTTTTTTGTTTAATGTTTCAGGTTTCAGGTTTCAAGCTATTTTGTATTAAACTTGCAACGTTAAACTTGAAACAAACTTAACCTCCCACACGTTTGGTTTTGAAGCCTTTATCTTGAAGCATTTTCATTATTTTATCTCTATAATCGCCTTGAAGAATAATCGCACCATCTTTAAAACTACCACCCACACTTAATTTTGTTTTGATTTCTTTGGCAAGAACTTTAAAATCTTCGTCCGATCCTTCGTAACCTTCAATAATGGTAGTGGCTTTTCCTTTACGTTTTTCATATTTACAAATCATAGGTTCTTTCTGAACGTATAATTCATGAGCAACTTCCTGACTTTCTTCTGGTTCATTTGAAGGAATATGGTCAGGAAATAGGTTTTTTAGTTGGTCTTGTAAATCCATTTTTTAATTATTTTGAAACACAGATTGGAAAAATTTTTAAAATCTAAAATTTATTTTTTTTGAAATCGTTTGTAAATATTTTACGAATAAATTGTGGATCTTTTCCAAAATTCAGAATAATTCCTACTTCACAACTTGTTGCTTTTAGATAATTTAGAATTTGACTTTCATGAACTTCTAAAAGATATTCTACTGTTTTTAATTCAATTATTATTGAGTTGTTTACAATGATATCTGGAAAATATTCTCCAACTAAATCATTTTTATAATACACATTTATCTTTTTCTTTTTTTCAATTTCAAAACCATACTTTTTTAATTCAATTGTCATAGCATTATGATATACTTTTTCAAGAAATCCATAACCTAATTCATTTTAAACATTATAATAAATTCCAATTATTTGTTTGGTAAGCTCTTGATGAGGAAAATTTTTCATTATTTTGGCGTTTAAATATTTTAAGGGCTTGTAAAAGATTTTATAATTAAAATAATTTTTTAAATCTGTGTTTAAATGTTTTCGTATTAATAAAGTTTAAATTATTTTTTTATTAATCCTAATTCTACCAAACGTTCGTGCAAAAATTCACCAGCAGTTATATCTTCATATAATTTCGGATGATTTTCATCGATGCATTCTGCTAAACAATTTAATTTCATATCACTAACAGGATGCATGAAAAAAGGAATAGAATAACGTGAAGTTCCCCATAATTCTCTTGGTGGATTTACCACTTGGTGAATCGTAGATTTCAATCGGTTATTGGTATGACGCGATAACATATCTCCAACATTTATCATTAATTCATCTGGTTGTGCCATAGCATCAATCCATTGCCCATCGTGGTTTTGAACCTGAAGTCCTTTTCCTTGAGCACCCATTAACAAAGTAATCAGATTGATATCTCCATGCGCTGCCGCACGAACAGCACCGTCTTTTGGTTCATCTGTAATTGGAGGATAATGAATAGGTCTTAATATGCTATTGCCTTCAGAAATGTAAGCATCAAAATAAAATTCATCCAATCCTATAAATAACGCCAAAGCTCGAAGTACGTAGATTCCTGTTTTTTCTAACATTTGATACGCTTCTTTACCTGTGTTATTAAAATTAGGTAATTCAGAAACCGTTACGTTTTCAGGGTATTCATTAGCGTATTTTGAATTCGAATCAACGTATTGACCAAAGTGCCAAAATTCTTTTAAATCTCCAGCTGAACGACCTTTGGCATGTTCTTTTCCAAAAGAAACATAACCTCGTTGTCCTCCGATACCTGGAATTTCATATTTTTCTTTGGTTTCAATAGGTAGCGTGAAGAAATTTCGAACTTCGCTGTACAAATTTTCAACTAATTTGTCATCTAAAAAATGACCTTTTAAAGCTACGAAACCAATTTCTTCATAGGCTTTTCCGATTTCATTTACAAATTTTTGTTTACGTGTCGGGTCTTCCGACAGGAAATCACGTAAGTCTACACTTGGAATTTTTTGCATGATAAAAAATTATTGGTTTTTCCAACTCATTTATTGATTGGAATTCTTACTCTAACAAAGATAAAAAAAATTAGTTAGAAAAAACATAATTCAGAATATTCGCACCCATTTTTAGGGCTTTTTCTCTAACGTTTAAAGGGTCGTTGTGTACTTCTTGGTTTTCCCAGCCGTCACCTAAATCGCACTCAAAAGTGTATAAAAGCACCAATCTGTTTTCAATAAAAATACCATACGCTTGTGGTTGTTTGTTCTCGTGTTCATGAATTTTTGGTAACCCGTTTGGAAAAGAATATGGTGTTTGGAAAATAGGATGTGTTTTAGGAATTTCCACTAAAGGAGTATTTGGGAAGAGTTTTTTAATTTCTTTTCTAATATATTCGTCCATTCCATAATTGTCATCAATATGTAAAAAACCACCTGAATTTAAATAATTTTGAAGATTTTGAATGTCGTTGTTGCTAAAAACTACATTTCCATGCCCCGTCATATGAACAAAAGGATATAAGAACAATTCCGCACTTCCCACATCAACGGAATTGACTTTTGGGTTTAATTTTGTGTTGATATTTTGATTACAAAATTTTACCAAATTAGGTAAAGAGGTAGGATTGGCATACCAATCGCCTCCGCCAGAATATTTTAAAACAGCAATATCTTGGGAAAATACCAAGTTGCAAAATACTAAAATCCCAAAAGTGATAAATTTATTCATTTTGAATTACAATTGTATGACAAGCCACTAAAGCCGCAGTTTCTGTTCTTAATCTTGTGTTCCCCAAAGTTACAGGAATAAAATCATTTTTAATAGCTAAATTAATTTCTTTTGAAGAAAAATCACCCTCAGGGCCAATTAATATTGTAACAGGATTGGATTTTATTATTTCTTTAGCAAAAGATTTTTTTTCACTTTCTTCACAATGGGCAATAAATTTTTGACCAGCATGATTTTTTTTAAGAAATTCAGACAGGGTAATGGCTTCGTTTATTTTTGGTAAATAATACTGATTAGATTGTTTTGTTGCCGCTTGCATGATTTTTTCCGCTCGATCTGTTTTGTAGATTTTTCGTTCTGAATGTTCGCAAATAATAGGCGTAATTTCATGAATACCCACCTCAGTAGCTTTCTCTAAAAACCATTCCATTCTGTCTAGCATTTTAGTAGGAGCCACTGCAATATGCGTATAAAAATTAGTGGGTTTAACAAAGTGTTCTTCCTTGATTTTTACTTCACATTTTTTTTCTAATCCTAAAATTATTTCAGAAATAAATAAATAACCTAAACCATTAGTAATGTGTATTTTATGACCTTCCTGTTTTCGTAATACTTTAATAATGTGTTTGCTTTCTTCTTTGTCAAAAGTAAAGGTTTTATCACCAGATTTTATTTCGGAATTATAGAATAATTGCATAGTTTAAAATTCAATTCTTGCTTTAGAAATTACATCAGATGTACTGAAGTTTTCTTCTAAAAAATTATAATAACCTACAATTCCAATCATTGCAGCGTTGTCTGTTGTGTATTCAAATTTTGGAATAAACGTTTGCCATCCATATTTTGATTCTGCTTCTTTTAATGTATTTCTTATACCTGAATTAGCCGAAACTCCTCCTCCTATGGTAATTCTTGTAATTCCAGTTTCAGTTACTGCTAATTTTAGTTTATCCATTAATATTTCAATTATCGTATGTTGTATAGAGGCACAAATATCGTTTATATTTTCAGTTATAAAATTTTCATTTTCAGCTGTTTTTTTCTGAACAAAATATAAAATTTGGGTTTTAAGTCCGCTAAAACTAAAATTTAATCCGGCTACTTTTGGTTTGGTAAAAGCAAAGGCTTTCGGATTGCCTAATTGTGCGTATTTATCTATTAAAGGCCCGCCAGGATAGGGAAGACCTAAAATTTTAGCACTTTTGTCAAATGCTTCTCCAACGGCATCATCAGTGGTTTCGCCTATAATTTCCATCTCAAAAAAACTGGAAACTTTTACAATTTGGGTATGACCTCCAGATATGGTTAAGGCAATAAAAGGGAAAGCAGGTTTTTCATAGCCTTCTTCATCAATAAAATGCGCTAAAATATGTGCTTTCATGTGGTTTATTGCCACTAAAGGAATGTTTAAACCAAGACTTAACGATTTAGCAAAACTACCACCCACTAATAGCGAACCCATTAAACCAGGACCCTGAGTAAAGGCAATGCAATTTAATTTTTCTTTGGTAATTCCAGCTTTTTTTATAGCCATTTCTACAACTGGTACAATATTTTGCTGGTGTGCTCTTGAAGCTAATTCAGGAACCACTCCGCCATACTCTTCATGTACTTTTTGACCAGCAACAATATTTGAAAGTACTTTGTCATTGCATAATACAGCAGCAGAAGTATCGTCACACGAACTTTCAATGGCTAAAGTGTAACTATTTTTATGATTTAAGGTACTAGGCATGAATTTTGGTATAAAAGTATTGTAAATGTCTTACAAAATTGCTTATTTTTGTTGCTATAAGCAAATAAAAATAGATTTGTTTTGCAAAATTAAATAAATAAACTATTAAATCAGTAAAAAAAATAGCGGTGCGTTCCTTAATTGGGATTTTGCTTTTTATGCTTCTAGTAGCCCTACTATTGGCCTTACCTGTAGTACAAACAAGGCTCGGAAAATATGCTACTGATCAATTGAAAGAAGATTTTGGTGTATCTATTACCATAGAAAAAGTGGCTATTAACCCGTTTGGAGGTGTGAAGTTGAAAGGAGTATTAGCTAAAGATCATCATAACGATACGTTGTTTCATTTTAACCGCATTCATACTTCAATTTTAAGTTATAAAAAGTTATACGAAAACGGGCATCCTTATTTAGGTGATTTACAAGCGGATAAATTAAACCTAAAAATCATTCAATACAAAGGAGAAAAAGATACTAATTTAGATAAATTTGTCGCAGCTTTTGAAGACAATCCACCGAAACCTTCTAGTGGGAAATTTAGATTAAAAATAAACTCTATATCCCTACAAAATAGCCGATTTAGATACATCGATCAAAATCTTACAAAACCTAAAATTTTAGATTTTTCAAGTTTAAATGGTCAGTTAGATGACTTTTATGTAAAAGGCGCAAATGTTTTTGCATATGTATACAAGATGTCGTTTAAAGACCATAGAGGTTTGATAATGAAAAACTTAACTTCAGATTTCACCTATACCAAAAAGAATATTTTATTAAACGAATTAATTTTAGAAACCGAAAATTCTTCGTTTAAAGGAAAAACAGAATTACGTTACGACAGAAAAGATTTCAAAGATTTTAATAATAAAGTGATTTTCGATTTAGATATCAAAGAAGGTAAAATTTCAAGTAACGACTTAAATTATTTCTATCCAGAATTCGGAAAAAATCAGAAATTTTATATCGATTCCCATATTTTAGGCACGTTAAATGATTTGAAGTTTAATAATCTGAAATTCAATGATTTAAATGATAATGAAGTAGTTGGAAATCTTCAACTTAAAAATATTTTTGGTAAAGGCGACCAAAAATTTTACCTCAAAGGAAGTTTCGACAGATTATCAACAAGTCAAGCTAGTATTAGTAAGGTTTTACCGAATCTTTTAGGAAAAAACTTACCAAAGCAATTGCAAAAACTTGGTCGTGTTGATATAAAAGGAAAAGTAGAACTTACTGAAAAATGGTTGGTTGCCGATGTGGATTTATTTTCGAAATTGGGTCGTGCTAGAGGCGATTTTAAAATGGATAAAATAGACACCATAGACAAGGCCACTTATGTAGGAAATTTTCAGTTAGATAATTTTAATTTAGGTGCCTTCTTAGATGAAAAAGAGTTGGGCAACACCTCAGTAATATTAGATGTTAACGGAACAGGGTTTTCTAAAAAATATTTAAATACAAAACTAAAAGGAAATATTGGTCAATTTAGATTCAATGGGTATTCGTATAAAAATATTGATATTAATGGTACGATGAAGATGCCTTATTTTAAAGGACATTTTCATAGTAAAGACCCTAATTTATTGTTAACTTTTGATGGTTTAGTAGATTTAAGTAATAGAAAAAAAATATATGATTTTAATGTTGAAATTGAATATGCTAATCTTAAAAAAATAAATTTATATACTAAAGATGCTACTTCAATATTGGCTGGCTCAATTGAAATGCAGGCGCAAGGCAACTCTTTAGACGATTTAGCAGGTACCATAAATTTAGAAAATATTTCCTACATCAACCCAAAAAACAAATATTATTTCGATTCAGCTTCGGTTACTTCATCTTTTGATAATCAAAACATTAGAACGGTTTCCTTTCAATCGGATGATATTATTGAAGGACAAATAGTAGGTAAATATCAAACCAAACAAATAAAAAAAATTGTTGAAAATGCTGTTGGTAGTTTGTATGCCAATTATTCACCACATAAATTATCCAAAAATCAATTTTTAGATTTTGATTTTACTGTTTATAATACCGTTTTAGAAGTATTTTATCCTGATGTTTCAATTGGAGAAAATACCCGATTTAAAGGAAAAATTAATGCAGATGAAGGCTTGTTTCAATTTGACTTTAATTCTCCATTTGTCAATGCATTTGAGAACAAATTTAACGGTATTAAAATTGATATTGACAACAAAAATCCTTTGTATAATGCGTATATTGAATTAGATAGTTTAAATACTAAAAACTATAAAGTAGCTGATTTTAGTTTGATAAATTTAACGGTAAACGATACGCTTTTTGCTAGAACTGAATTTAAAGGTGGTGAAAAAGGGGAAGATAAATTTGATTTGAATTTATATCATACTATTGATGAAAACAAACAATCAATAGTTGGATTTAAAAAGTCAGATATCACATTTAAAAATTTCCAATGGTTTATTAACGAAAAGGAAACAACTGAAAACACAATTGTATTTGACAAACAGTTTAAGAACTTCAATTTCAACCAATTAACCTTATCACATAATAATCAATTCATTGATTTTAATGGGGAAATGAAAGGGGATACCTTCAAAGATTTTAATTTTACATTTAACGATGTTGATATTTCTAAAATCACACCGGATGTTAAGAATTTAAGTCTTGGTGGGAAGTTAAATGGAAATTTAAAATACAAACAAGATAACCTTATTTATGAACCGTCAACAGACCTAACGATAGACGGGTTAGTTCTAAATGATAGCGAATTAGGAAATTTAAAATTAAAAGTTTTTGGTGATGAAACTTTTAAGATTTTTAATGTCGATGCTTCTATAATGAATAATGATGAAGAAACATTTTTAACAACAGGAACGGTAGATATAATTAATAATCAGACCGTTTTAAACTTAGAAACAGTTTTTGATAACTTTAATATCAAACCAATAGGAGGCTTTTTAACAGGTATTTTAGATAATGTACGAGGATTGGCTAAAGGTAAAATAAATATTGCTGGAACTTTTGATAATCCAGAAGTTGATGGCGTTTTGTATCTAAATGAAGCAGGTTTACGCGTGCCATATTTAAATGTAGATTACGATTTTGATAAAAATTCAAAAATTGATTTAACTCAAGAAAAATTTATTTTTAGAGATATTGATATTATCGATGTAAACGAAAAAACCAAAGGAATATTAAGCGGAACCATTTCTCACGAAAAGTTTGGAAATTGGGAAATGGATTTAAAAATAGCTTCTAATAAACTATTAGTATTAGACACCAAAGATGCTGACGACGCCTATTATTTTGGAAAAGCATATTTTGATGGTTTTGCGACAATCGAAGGTCCTATAGAGGCATTAGTTATCAATGCAGAAGGGGAAAGTGCAAAAGGTACATCAATTAAAATTCCTGTAAACGATTCAGAAAGTGTTAGTGATAATGGTCTGGTACATTTTGTTACAAGAGAAGAGAAATTTGGTACAAAAAACAGCATAAAACAACCCACCAAAACCTACAGAGGTATCGATTTGAATTTTAATTTCGCCATTACACCAAATGCAGAAATTGAAGTAATTTTGAATCGTGAGACCGGGCATTCTATGAAAGGAACGGGTAACGGATCGATGTTTATGAATATCAATACCTTAGGTAAATTCCAAATGACGGGTGACTTCATCGTCAACAAAGGAGAATATTTATTTAGATATGGTAGTTTAATAAATAAAAAATTCACGGTAAAAAATGGCGGAACTATTAGCTGGGAAGGCGATCCGTTGGGAGCAAAAATTAATTTAGAAGCAGTATATGCTACACAAGCAAATCCAAATATATTATTAGAAAATATTGCTTTCAATAAAAAAATCCCAACAGAAGTTAGTATTTTAATTACTGGTGAATTAAACGCACCTCAATCCGATTTTAACATCAATTTCCCAAATGTAAGCTCTGTTTTAAAAAGTGATTTAGATTACAAATTACAAGATAAAGACAGAAGACAACAACAGGCTTTTGCATTATTAGCAACAAGTGAGTTTTTTGCCGATAAAAACAATAATAACAACAATTATTTTGGTTCTTTGTTTGAAAAGGCAAATAGTATTTTTGGTGATGTTTTGTCTGATGGCGAGAATAAGTTGAAACTTATTTTAGATTATCAAATAGGAAATAAGCAACAAGAAATTTCGGACAGAGCTCAGGTTACTTTAACTACTATAATTAATGATAGGATTATTATAAATGGAAATGTTGGAGTTCCGGTAGGTGGTATTAATCAATCGTATGTTGTTGGAAACGTGGAAGTAGAAATGCGTTTAAATACAGATGGTACATTAACGGCACACGTATTTAATAGAGAAAACGATTTAAATTCCAATACAATCGGACAAAATATAGGTTATACGCAAGGTTTAGGATTATCGTATCGTGTAGATTTTGACGATTTTAAAGAGTTGCTACACAAATTATTTAAATCTCAAAACGTAAAAGATAACGTAAACAAACCTATTAATGAATCGGATGATTCGGAAACCAATCCAGAGTTTATTAACTTTATAGAAGAAACTCGCAAACGACAAATTAAAGAAGAGAAAAAAGTCGATCCAAAGAATCGTGTTCCAGATATTAATGATGTACATTAAATCAAGAATTTTTGTTAATTTTTAGAAATTTATTAACGAAAACGTTTGAAACTAACATTATGCTAAAAAATATGTCTTTTTTTAGCATAATATGTAATTTCCTTTACTAATTTTACAAATAATATAGTATTAAATATGTCAACAGCAATTAAAAAAATTGGAGTTTTAACTTCAGGTGGTGATTCGCCAGGTATGAATGCAGCTATTAGAGCCGTTGTTCGTGCTTGTGCTTATTATAATATTGAGTGTGTTGGAATCTATCGTGGCTATCAAGGGATGATTGAAGGCGATTTTAAACCTATGGGACCCCGTGATGTAAAAAACATTATTAATAAAGGTGGAACTATATTAAAAACAGCGCGTTCAAAAGATTTTATGACTCCGGAAGGCCGTAAAATTGCTCACGATAATTTAAAAGCAAGTGGTGTAGATTCATTAGTAGTAATTGGTGGTGACGGTTCGTTTACTGGTGCAGAAATTTTTAATGAAGAATTTGGTTTTTCTGTAATTGGAATTCCAGGTACTATAGATAATGACATTTTTGGAACCAGTCATACTTTAGGATATGATACGGCTTTGAATACTGTCGTGGAAGCTATTGATAAGATTAGAGATACAGCGAATTCTCATAACCGTTTGTTCTTTGTAGAAGTGATGGGAAGAGATGCCGGACATATTGCATTAAACGCAGGAATAGGAGCAGGGGCTGAGGAAATTTTAATTCCAGAAGAAGCTTTTGGTTTAGACCGATTGGTAGATTCTTTGAAAAAAAGTAAAGAATCAGGAAAAACATCAAGTATAGTTGTTGTTTCTGAAGGGGATAAAATAGGTAAAAACGTTTTTGAACTTAAAGATTACGTAGAAGAAAATATGCCAGAATATGACGTGCGTGTTTCGGTACTTGGGCATATGCAACGTGGCGGTTCACCAACTTGTTTTGATAGGGTTTTGGCTTCTAGATTAGGTGTAAAAGCAGTAGAAAGCTTACTTGAAGGAAAATCAAATTATATGGTAGGATTACAATATGATAAAATTTGCTTAACACCATTAGAACAAGCCATTAAAGGACAAAGTGAAATTGATTTAGAACTTGTAAAAGTTTCAGATATCGTATCATCATAATAAAAGGCAAAAGTAAAAAGTAAAGAGTGCTTTTCAACTCAATTAACAAAAGGATTCCAGAGGAATCAAATATTTAAAAATTATGTCAACAGTAAAATTAGGAATTAACGGATTTGGTAGAATTGGTAGAATTGTTTTTAGAGAAACATATAACAGAGACAATGTAGAAGTTGTAGCTATTAATGATTTATTAGACGTAGATCATTTGGCTTATTTATTAAAATACGATTCTGTTCACGGGCGTTTTGCTGGAAAAGTAGAAGTTAAAGACGGAAAATTATACGTAAACGATAAATATATTCGTGTTACTGCAGAAAGAGATCCAGCTCAAATTAAATGGGATGAAGCAGGAATCAATGCTGATGTAGTAGCTGAATGTACTGGTTTTTTTACCACTAAAGAAACAGCAAATGCGCATATTGTAGGGGGTGCAAAAAAAGTAATTATTTCAGCACCTTCAGCAGACGCACCAATGTTTGTAATGGGGGTAAATCATGAAAAAGCAACTGCTGCAGATACTGTAGTTTCTAATGCATCTTGTACTACCAACTGTTTAGCGCCTTTAGCAAAAGTAATTCACGATAATTTCGGAATTGTAGAAGGGTTAATGACAACAGTTCATGCTTCTACTTCAACGCAAATGGTTGCTGATGGTCCTTCAAGAAAAGATTGGAGAGGTGGTCGTGCCGCTTCAGTAAATATTATTCCTTCTTCAACTGGTGCTGCAAAAGCAGTAGGACAAGTAATTCCAGATTTAAATGGAAAATTAACAGGAATGTCTATGCGTGTGCCAACTGTTGATGTTTCTGTAGTAGATTTAACTGTAAAATTAGCTAAAGAAACTACCTATGCAGAAATTATGAGTGTATTGAAACACGCTTCAGAAACTTCTATGAAAGGTATTTTAGGATATACAGAAGATTTAGTAGTATCTCAAGATTTCGTGTCTGATACTCGTACATCAATTGTAGATGCAAATGCTGGAATTGGTTTAAATTCCACTTTCTTTAAATTGGTTTCTTGGTACGATAACGAATACGGATATTCTTCTAAATTAATCGATTTAGCAGTACACATCAATGCTATAAAATAAAAATAACTACTTGGGTATAGAGAATAGCACTCAAAAAGCTATTCTCTATTTTCTTTACTCTATATTCAAAAAATAATGAAATTACTTGTAGATAGTGGTTCCACCAAAGCGGATTGGATTGCCATAGACAAAAACGGGAAAGTATTATTTACTACGCAATCTTTAGGATTAAATCCAGAAGTGCTAACTAAAGAAGAAATAATTGCTCGTTTAAACGATAAATTTGATATTTCACACAACAAAGATAAAGCCGCTCATTTATTTTTTTATGGCGCAGGATGTGGAACGGATAGAATGAAAAACTTTTTAACTGAGGTTTTTCAACAATATTTTAAAAACGCTGCCGTAGCAGTTTTTGAAGATACTTATGCTGCCGTATTTGCAACTACACCAAAAAATCAAGAAGCGATTGTTTGTATTTTAGGAACAGGTTCAAATTGTAGTTATTTTGACGGGCATATTTTACATCAAAAAGTACAATCATTAGGGTATATTGCAATGGATGATTGTAGTGGAAACCGTTTTGGTCGTCATTTATTACGAGGTTATTATTTTAATAAAATGCCTGCAAATTTGGCTACAGAATTTGAAAAAGAATTTGATGTAGAACCAGATGCAGTTAAAGAAAATTTATATAAAAAACCAAATCCTAATGCGTATTTGGCTACGTATGCTAAATTTTTAATTAAGCATAAAAATACCGAATTCTGTCAGAAATATATTAGAGAAGAATTGGTTGCCTTTGTTGAAAATTATATCATGCAGTTTGAAAATTGTAAAGAAGTTCCTGTGCATTTTGTAGGTTCTATTGCTTTTTATTTAAAAGAGGAATTAGAAACCGTTTTAAATGAATACGGAATCAAAATAGGGAATGTATTAAGACGTCCAATAGACGGATTAATAGAATTTCACGTGGCTAATAGTTAATAATATTAGCAAAAGTTAATTTGTTTTAAAAGCCCGAGTAGCGAAAGTTACTTGGGCTTTTTGTATTTTAGTGAAATGATTTGGTTACTCTACTATTCTAAGCGAGTAAAATTGAGTAGTTTTGCAGAATAAATAGCTAGAATGAAAGTAACTCAAGTATTTAAAGATTTTTTTGAAAGCGAAAAACTAGGCGGTTTGATATTATTGGTTTGCACCATTACGTCATTACTATTAGCTAATTCTGCTTTTGGAGAAAGTTACCATCATTTTTGGTTAACCGAGTTTTCAGGTAAATCTATTGAATATTGGGTGAATGACGGTTTAATGACTATTTTCTTCTTATTAATTGGTCTCGAATTAGAACGTGAAATCTATCAAGGCGAATTGTCTAATATTAAAGATGCCTTATTGCCCATATTTGCTGCTATAGGAGGAATGGTAGTTCCTGCAGGAATTTATTTAGCAATTAATTTTGATACGATTACGCAATCAGGTGCAGGAATACCAATGGCAACTGATATTGCTTTTGCTATTGGAATTTTATCTTTATTAGGAAATCGAGTGCCTTTATCATTAAAAATATTTTTAACCGCTTTAGCCGTTATTGACGATTTAGGAGCTATTTTTATTATCGCCATTTTTTATACGAAAACCATTTTATGGAGCCATTTAGCCATCGCTTTAGGCCTATTTGTATTCCTTTATGTTTTGGGTAAATATTTTAAAGTTAAAATCCTACTTCCTTATTTAATTGGAGGGGTTATTATGTGGTATTTTATGCTGCATTCTGGTGTACACGCTACAATTACAGGTGTACTAGTAGCTTTTGCTATTCCGTTTGGAAATGGTGGAACTAAATCTACTTCTTATATTTTACAACATATTTTACATAAACCTGTGGCATTTATAATCTTGCCTATTTTTGCCTTAGCGAATACCGCAATTGTAATGAATGGTAATTTAGCTGAAGTTGTTACGGAAAACTACAGTTTAGGGGTTGCGTTAGGCTTAGTAGTAGGAAAACCATTAGGTATTTTTATTCTTACTTTTCTGGTTGTAAAAATAGGTTGGTGTCAACTTCCAAGTGATATGAATTGGAAATCCGTTTTAGGTGTCGGTTTTTTAGGCGGAATTGGCTTTACTATGTCTATTTTTATTACACTTTTAGCGTTTGATAACCCAGTAATTATTAATAACACCAAATTAATAATTGTGCTTTCCTCTTTAATTGCAGGGGTATTTGGATTTTTATTTTTAAAAATTACATTAAAATAAAAAACAGATGTCTAATTTTTAATTAGATTCCCAAGCACTTTAAGTTATTTATAAAATAAGAATCAGGATTCGATTTTTCTTTATAAATTTCTGAGTTTAGTTCGGGTTTTATAACAAAATCTACATCACCAGTAGCAGCAGCAATTTTTATTAAATACACTTTCGATGTTTTTAAATCTTCAAAATTTTCTGGAGTAAAATAAAAGAAACCAGACAAAATTCGCAGGTTATTTTTATTTACAGCGTCGTATTGTAATTCGTTACACGTTTCAGTATCCATAGAATTTATAAGTTTAACTTGTTTGCCATTCGCCATTTCTAAAAATATTTTCGTGCTTTTGTCTATGCATATTGGTGATAAAAAATCTTTACTTTTTTGTAAGTATTGAAAGTTTAACCCAATGAAACCATCTACATCAAAAAGTTTAAAAGTTAAAAAAGAGGTTGTGTTTCCAAAAACACTTTCATCTATAATTTTGTCTTTTAAAACTCGAGTGCTACTGGTATCTGTAGCTACATCAATTTCATATTCGCAAGGTTTATCTTGTGAAAACATAAATTGGGTTAAAAAAAGTAAAACAGTTATTTTTAAAGTTTTCATATTTATATTTTTGTGCAAATTACTACAATTTTTTCGTTATTTATGTTGGTGGTAAAAAAAGCATAAACAGTACCACCGTCTGCAATTTTATATTTTTTTCTAATTTCTTCAACAGTTAAAGGGAAATTACGAGTGGTAATATTCATCTTCTTACCTTCAAGGTGCTTTTTAAGATTTTCTTTTTTAAACGGAATCACTTCATTAATGATAAATCGTCTTCCAGGAAAAGCTACGAATTCCGAATGAGTAAATAAGTGCGAATGCGGATGTAATTTGGAAATATGCAGCGCATCGCACAAATAATCTACACCACCAGATTTAAGTAAAGGCGCATTCGGTTCAAATAAAAATTCTTGTGGTAAACTAAAGCGAGCGGGAGTATGGTTCCCTAAAATAAAAGTAGTACAATCTGTTTTTTCATTTTGAATGTTTACAGCATTAAGTTCAATTTCATCATCATATCCTTTTTCTAAAAGCCATAGAATTTCTTTTACTTCGTTTTCAATGGCTACGATATGTATGGCTTTTATGTTCTCTAATTCCATACAACCCGCTGTAATATCTAATATTGGCGCAGTTTTTATTAAAATGGAATTACTTTTAGAAAAATATAATTTTAAATTTTCAGGAACATTTGGCAAACAATCTTTAAGTAAAAATACTTTTCCTTTTACATCACTTCGTCGGCTTGGGTCAATATAAATCCAATCAAAAGTACGGTCCGATTGCATTAAAACATCGGTGCTGTTTTGTGCCAAACAAGTAATGTTAGTTACATTCAATACACCATAATTATGTTGCACCATTTCTGAAAGTGACACGTTCCTTTCACAATGAATAACTCGCTCAAATTTTTTCGAAAAATAATAATCATCCACGCCAAAACCACCGGTTAAGTCAATAAGTGAATTGCCAGAAATTAATTCAGATTTGTATTTGGCAGTAATCTCAGAAGAGGTTTGCTCTATGGAAAGACTTGGCGGATAGTAAATGTTATCCGTGTTAAACCAAGTTGGAAGTTTGTGTTGCGATTTGTTTTTAGATACGATTTGATTGATAATTTCTTTCCAATCTACTTCAGGAAAAGGGTTTTTGGATAACGCTAATTTTGAAATATTGACTTGTAAAGAATGATGAATATATTCTTGAATTTCGGCGGAAAGAAGAGATAGCTGCATTACAAACCTTTGGTTACTATTTGAATAAAAGTACTTTTAGGGTAAAACTCTTTCAGTACTACTTTTAAAGCCGTATAAACTGGAATGGCAATAATCATTCCCAATATCCCTAAAAGTGTACCAGAAATTAGTGTTACCAAAAATATTTCTAAAGGATGCGAATTCGTGCTTTTAGAAAAAATAATGGGTTGGCTTACATTATTATCAATAAGTTGCACAATAAAATAACCAATGATAACATATAATGTGGTGGGCATAACTACCAATTGAAAATCTTCGTGAATGTGCCCCAATATGGTTAAAAACGCCGTCATTACTAAAGCTATTATAGGACCTATGTAAGGTATAATGTTTAATATAGCGCCTAAAAACGCAATAATAAACGCATTTTCTACACCAAAAATCAATAATACAATTAAGTACATTACAAATACCAATAATAGCTGTGTTAATAAGCCAATGGTATATTTAGACAGCATATTTTTTATACGCAAAAGCGAAGCTAAAATGCGCCATCTGTGGTTAGTTGGTAAAACGGCTCGTAAATTTGTTGTAATAAGTTTTTGATCTTTCAATATGAAGAAACAAATAAAAAATATCGAGAAAATAGCCATTCCAAAATTTCCTATGGAACCAATTATCGAATTTAATATATCAGTAATAAAATTAAAATTAAACGATTGTGTAATCTTCTGAATGTCTATTAATTTTTTATACTGAATGTCATAGGTTTGCAACCAAACATCGACTTGATTGATAAATAACGTAGAATTTTTTTCTAACGCCACCATATCAAGCAGCGCTAAATTTTTACTCTGACTGACTATTAATGGCACAAACAATAACAAGATGCTAAACGCTAAAACAACAAACAGCGTTAATGATACGATGATAGCTAAAATAGGAGGAACGCGTAACTTTTTTTGTAAAAAATCAGAAATGGGTTGCGCCACAAAACTTAATAAAATCGCTACTATAACATAAAGTAATACCGACGAAATTACTCCAATAATATAGCCCAAAAACACTATGCCTGCAAGAATAAACAGCGTGCGAAGTAAAGCATTAGAAATGTTTTTAGATGTCATTTTGTAATGTGTAATTGAATTAAAAAACAATTAAATTGATGTCTCTATGTTCCAATTGAAACCAATCGGCGATGGATTTATTGGTTAAAATTCCGTGGTAAAAATAGATACCATTTTTCAATCCTTTATTGCAACGAATAGCCGTTTCAATACCACCATCTTCAGCAATGTTTATTAAGGTTGGCGTGATAATATTACTAATTGAAATACTTGCTGTTTTAGAATAGCGTGAAGGAATATTCGGCACACAATAATGAATGACATTGTTTTTTATAAACGTAGGGTGTTCGTGCGTGGTAATTTCTGAAGTTTCAAAACAACCACCGGTATCAATACTTACATCAACAATTACGGCTCCTTTTTTCATGTATTCTACCATTGTTTCTGTAACTACAATAGGTGTTCTGTTTTCCCCTTTTAAGGCGCCAATAGCCACATCACATCTTCGTAAGGCTTTTAAAAGGGCTTTATCGTGAATGGTAGAGGTAAATATTCTTTGGTTTAATGTATTTTGTAATCGTCGTAATTTTGTAATTGAATTGTCAAATACTTTTACGTTAGCGCCTAAACTTAATGCAGTTCGTACGGCATATTCGGCAACCGTTCCTGCGCCTAAAATAACAACTTCAGTAGGAGGAACGCCCGTGATGTTTCCAAAAAGCAATCCTTTACCATCATTATTATTAATCATTAATTCGGCGGCAATTAAAACCGATGCCGTTCCTGCAATTTCACTTAACGATTTTACTGCTGGATACGAACCGTCGCTATCTTTAATAAACTCGAATGCTAATGAGGTGATTTTCTTTTTAGTAAGCGCTTCAAAATATTCTTTTTTCTGTGTTTTTAATTGAATGGCTGAAATCAGAATGGCTTCTAAGTTCATCATTTCTATTTCTTCTAAAGTAGGCGGTTCTACTTTTAAAAGTATCGGACAAGAAAATACTTTTTTTGTATCTTGTGTTACTTCTGCGCCCGCATCTGCATATTCTTTATCAGAAAAACTGGCATTTTTACCCGCATCACTTTCAATCATTACACGGTGTCCGTGACTTACCAATGAACTCACCGCATCGGGCGTTAAACAAATACGACGTTCTTGGTAGGAGGTTTCTTTAGGAATTCCTATAAATAAGTCACTTTTATGTTTGCCAATTTCCAATTTTTCTTCTTGCGGAAGCAATTGTTTGGCTGAAAACGGAGAATAAATGGACATACGTGTTTTGATTTTGTAGCCAAATTAAGTAATTTTCTATAAAGTTACAAGTGAGCGGCTAAATAATATAGAAAACCAATGGTTTGAGATGCTGAAACAAGTTCAGAATTGTAAGTTTTGTAGCTTGGAATAGTTGCGAAGTTCGGAACCGATTATTTCTACCAAAGATAAAATTTCTTGAGAAATGTAAATATGTATTTTACTACAAAATTCGCAATTGCTACAAACTGCTGTTATGCGCTGTTTTTTCTATCTTAAAAATCCATACTCCAAAAACTATTGTTAAGGAATATACTAATGACCAAAACACTAGATTTGAGCCACTTTCAATAGATCTTTTATCTAAAATATAAAAAGTAATCCATACCGAACAGAAAGAATACACGCTTAAAATGACTTTGACTATATTTTTTGACAACGAAGTATTTATTGTCTTCTGTTCAATTAAATAAAAAACAATCATGGCCGGAATAGAAAGAATGAATCCGCAAAGAATCATATAAAACAATAATTCTCCAGATTGTAATATTTCAGTTAATGTTGGCGAGTAAACTAAAGTGCCAAAAATTAATAACATAATAGGGGATATGATAATAGAAAAAAGCCAAACTTTTATGGAATAGTTCATAGATAATAGTGGTTAAAAATTGCACATATCGTTCCGACACTTAGCGAGGTTGCGAACTTCAGAACCGATTATTTTCTATCAAAGATAAAATTTCTTGCGAAATGTAAACGTGAATTTACTATAAAATTAACAATCTTGGCAAATGCTTGTTTTATGCATTATTTTAATAATTTCCGGTTCTAATTAAACTATCTCGATACTTATAAATATCATCATAGTTAACAGTTATTGTTCGTTGATTTTTTATCACGAGTAAAATTTTCGAATTTCTTTTTTTTACTACCGAATCTCCAACATCAACTATTTTCCATATTTTATCTTCGTTTTCAAAAATCTTTGTTGAATCTATAAATTGAAAATAAGCAAAATTATGATTCGATTTATCTCGTCCTTTTTTTATTATTGTACCAAAATATTCTTTTTCATAATCTTGTTTTCGCCATTCTTTATTTTGCTCATAAGTATTAAAAGTATAAATAATATCGTTTTTTATAAATGGAAATATGAGCAAAAAACCTAATAAGAAGAATATAACAAGATGACTTTTGTCTATTTTCTCAAAGTCAATACCATTTTTCCAAATTTCTTTTAATGACATATTTTTGTTTTGGCAGTTATTTAATTGTCCAATCTTTTGTCTTGGAATTATAAGTCAAATATGGACCGTCAAATCCTTTAATGAAGATTAATTTAAAATCCTTTTCATTAATTTTTTGGTATTCTGGATTTGTTGCCAATTCTGTCATTTCAAAATCTAAATTTTTCAACGTTTCCCAATCTCCGTTATTTGGTAATTTTGAGTTTGAAATTTTATATTTCTCTATGTTTTCAACAATCTTTTTACCAAAATTTGTTTCAGAATAATTTCGAATTGATAATGGCAAATTTATCCAAACTAATATTGATAAGGATACAAATACAAAACTTAATATTGTTATTTTTAAAAACTTATTTTTCATTGTTAAAGCATAAAATCAAATTAATTAAGGTTTTCAGTAATTGCCTTTAAATCATTTATTTGCGCTATAAAGTTTTTTTCACCATATTTAATCAAATATAATAAATTATTTTGAAACGTTTTTATATGGATAACCCTATATTAATAATTTTTCAATGTCAATTCTCTTTTTCCGTTAGGCAACTGTCTAATTACAATTGAGGCGTGGTCTAAAGGCAATAAATGCGGTATTTTTTCTGGCCATTCAATAAAGCACCAATTTCCAGAATAAAAATACTCGTCAATTCCCATATCATACGCTTCTAATTCGTCATTAATACGATACAAATCGAAATGATATAAAGGTTCATCCGTTTCCGATTCATACTCGTTTACTAACGAAAAAGTAGGACTACTTGAATTTCCTGTAACGCCTAATTCTTTCACCAGTTCCTTAATTAATGTGGTTTTACCCACACCCATAGTCGCGTGAAAAGTAATTACTTTTTTTAAACTCGGTGTAGCAAGAATTTCTTTCGCTACTTTATTTATGTCTTCTAATGTAAATGTGGCAGTCATTTTTATGGGTTTAGGGTTAAAGGTTTAGGGTTTAGGGTTAAAGGTTTAGGGTTAAAGGTTTAGGGTTCAGGGTTTTTGGTTTAAGATATACGGTTTTACCTTATACCTTTTACCTTATACCTTTTACCTCATACCTTTTACCTCATACCCAAAACCTTTTACCTATTCTACTTCGGATTCAAAACTATACACGGAATAATCATTTCTTCTAATGAAATACCCCCGTGCTGATACGTATTTCTATAATAACTTACATAATGATTAAAGTTGTTTACATAGGCTAAAAAGAAATCGCTTTTAGCAAATATATACGAACTGGTCATATTTATGGTGGGTAAACCTATTTTTTTAGGATCTTTTACAGCGTACACATCTTTGTCTTCATACGTTAAACTTCTACCTGTTTTGTATCGTAAGTTTAAACTGGTGTTTTTATCGCCAATCACTTTCGATGGATTTTTGCAGTTAATCGTACCGTGGTCGGTAGTAATAATAAGTTTAAAACCCATTTGTTGCGCTTGCTGAATCATTTCCAACAAAGGCGAATTTTTAAACCAACTTAAGGTTAAAGAGCGGTACGCTTTGTCATTAGACGCCAATTCTTTTACTACATCCATTTCGGTTTTAGCGTGTGATAACATATCTACAAAATTGTACACAATAGTGGTTAAATCGTTATTTTTACACGATTTAAAGTTATCTACCAACTTCTTACCATCACGTAAATTGGTAATTTTATAGTATTCACTTTTAATGTTTAAACCCAAACGTTTTAGTTGTTCGTTTAAAAAATCAGCTTCGTGCATATTTTTTCCACCTTCATCGGTATCGTTTTTCCAATATTGTGGATATTTCTTTTCCATTTCTAACGGCAACAACCCTGCGAAAATAGCATTTCGGGCATATTGTGTAGCGGTTGGTAAAATAGAGTAGTAGTTCACTTCCTTTTCAGGCTTGTAATGATTGAATACAATGCTTTCGAAAATTTTCCATTGATCCAAACGCAAGTTATCAATAACTACAAACAGAATAGGCTTGTCTTTCTTACGAATTTCTGGCGCTACTAATTCACCAAATAATTTATGCGATAAAATCGGCTTATCTGCTTTTTCATCGAACCAATCTTCGTAATTGCGTTCAATAAATTTTCCAAATTGCAAATTGGCTTCCGCTTTTTGGCTTTCTAAGATTTGAATTAAGTTTTGGTCTTCAATGGTTTCCAATTCGATTTCCCAATACACTAATTTTCTGTAAAATTCTGCCCATTCATCAAACGAGTTTACCATTGCCATTTCCATCGCAATTTTTCTAAACTCTTTCTGATAATCTAAGGTAGTTTTTTCAGAAATTAAACGCGAATGGTCTAAGTTTTTCTTTAAACTCAATAAAATCTGGTTCGGATTTACGGGTTTTATTAAGTAATCGGCAATTTTACTACCAATGGCTTCTTCCATAATGTACTCTTCTTCACTTTTCGTAATCATAATTACGGGTGTAGAAGTTTTAAATTCTTTCATTTCCGAAAGCGTTTCTAATCCAGAAAGTCCGGGCATATTTTCATCTAAAAAAACCACATCAAAGGCGGTTTCTTTGTATAAGTCAATCGCGTCTTGTCCGTTGTTACAAGTAGTAACGGTATAGTTTTTCTTTTCTAAAAATAAGATATGTGGCTTCAATAAGTCAATTTCGTCGTCTACCCAAAGTATTTTTATATTGTTCATCGTATGTTGGATTTAAAAGTGCAAGTTACTATATGTTAAACGTAAATTTTCTTAAAAATTGTGTAAAATTTTGAAATTTTTGAAAATTCAAATCTACACTTTCAAAAAACGTATAAGTAAAATGCTCCAAAGCCTTCTGTTTTTAAGTTCAGCTAACTCAAATTAAAACAATAAAAAACTTATTCTATTTTTTCTTACATTTGTTACACAAAAACATATTCTGTGAGCCAAATTAATAAACTAAAAATACTCAACGATCCAATTTATGGTTTCATCACCATTCCCAATACTTTACTTTACGATTTAATTCAGCATCCATATTTTCAGCGTTTGCGTCGTATTTCTCAAATGGGCTTGTCTTATTTGGTTTATCCAGGTGCGCATCATACCCGTTTTCATCATGCGTTAGGGTGTATGCATATTATGCAAAAGGCGGTACAAACTTTAAAATTTAAAGGGGTAGCCATTTCTGATAAAGAAGAAAATGCATTATATATAGCGATATTATTACACGATATCGGTCACGGACCTTTTAGTCACGCTTTGGAAAACAGTGTGGTAGAAGAAGTACATCACGAAGAATTATCGTTGTTATTCATGGAACAATTAAATACTGAATTTGACGGAAAATTAGCGTTAGCCATTCAGGTTTTTAAAGGCGAATACCCTAGAAAATTTATGTTACAATTGATTTCTAGTCAGTTAGATATGGATCGTATGGATTACTTGAAGCGTGATAGTTTTTATACGGGTGTGAATGAAGGCAACGTAAATAGCGAACGATTAATTCAAATGCTAAACGTACAAGATGACGTGTTGGTAATGGAAGAAAAAGGAATATATTCTATAGAAAAGTTTCTAATGGCGCGCCGATTGATGTATTGGCAAGCGTATTTGCATAAAACCAGCGTAGTAGCCGAATTAACATTGACAAAGATATTAAAACGAGCAAAAGAGCTTACCTCAAAAGGTGAGGTGTTATTTGGAAGTCCGTTTTTATTGTTCTTTTTAAATCATAAAATTGAATTACAACAAATAGATAAAACCATCTTAGATACGTTTTCTAATTTAGATGATTACGATGTGTTAGGTGCGATTAAGCAATGGCAATTTCACGATGATTTTGTACTGAGTTCTTTAAGTAAAATGATTATTAATAGAAATCTATTAAAGATTGAATTAACAGAAGATAAAGTAAACAAAATGAAGTTGTTAGAATTGAAAGAAAAGTACACAAAACTATATAATCTATCTGACAATGATGTGGACTATTTTGTCTTCAAAGGAAAAATAAAAAATGAGGCCTACAGCAAATCTTCGGAGCCAATTAGGATATTAAAAAAGGATAAAACAATTGAAAATGTGGTAGCTGCTTCCGATCAAATGCATTTAAAAGCATTGTCTAAAACCATCGTCAAATATTTTATTTGTTATCCGAAAGCGGGAGATTAACGTTAATTTTTATATTTTTGCACATAGGAACTGAGTAAAATTAATTTTACATAAAGTAATTATACAAATATTGACGTGTTATTCTTAGTTATAGATAGGCACTAAAGCATACAAAATGAAATTTACAGCAGGACAAATAGCAGGCATATTGGATGGAGAAGTTTTTGGAAATCCAGATGCTGAAGTATATAAATTAGCTAAAATAGAGGAAGGAACTGAAGGTTCGCTAACTTTTTTAGCTAACACTAAGTATTCCAATTATTTATACAGCACAAACGCCACTATAGTTATTGTAAATAAATCGTATGAACTTGAAAATGAAGTAAAAGCCACATTAATTAAAGTCGATGATGCATACAGTTCTTTTTCAAAATTATTAGAATATTACAATCAAATTAAACTAATGAAATCGGGTATCGAGCAACCTTCGGTAATTTCGGAAGGCGTAACTTATGGTGACGATTTATATTTAGGTAGTTTTTGCTACATTGGTAAAAATGTACGAATTGGAAATAATGTAAAAATATATCCAAATAGTTTTATTGGCGATAACGTAACAATTGGCGACAATTGTGTCTTTTTCGCAGGAGTTAGAGTATATTCAGAAACAGAAATAGGCAATCACGTAACCATTCATTCCGGATCTATTATTGGTTCAGATGGATTTGGTTTTGCACCACAAGAAGACGGTTCGTTTACAAAAATTCCACAAATTGGAAATGTTGTAATTGAAGATTATGTAGAAATTGGTTCGTGTTCTACTGTAGATAGAGCCACATTAGGTACCACGTACATCCGAAAAGGGGTAAAGTTAGACAACCAAATTCAAGTAGCACATAACGTAGAAATTGGCGAAAACACCGTAATTGCGGCTCAAACTGGCATTGCAGGTTCTACCAAAATTGGTAAAAACTGTATGATTGGCGGACAAGTAGGTATTGCAGGACATATTACCATTGGGAATTATGTAAAAATACAAGCCCAATCGGGTATAGGAAAAAGTTTAAAGGACGGAGAAGTTGTACAAGGAAGTCCAGCATTTAATTATGGCGATTTTGCGAAGTCATTCGTACACTTTAGAAATTTACCCAAAATCGTTAATGAAATTGAAGAATTAAAAAAGAATAATAAATAATATCATGTTAAAACAAACAACTCTAAAAAGCGAAATTTCTTTAAAAGGTGTCGGACTTCATACAGGTCAGGAAGTGACTATTACTTTCAAACCCGCACCTATTAATAATGGTTTTACATTTGTACGTGTCGATTTAGAAGGAAGCCCAATAATTGAAGCCGATGCCAATTATGTAGTAAACACGCAACGGGGTACTAATTTAGAGAAATTAGGAGTAATGATTCAAACTCCTGAGCATGTTTTGGCAGCTTTAGTAGGTTGTGATTTAGATAATGTGATAATTGAATTAAATTCTTCCGAATTGCCAATAATGGATGGTTCTTCTAAATATTTTGTAGAAGCATTAGAAAAAGTAGGTAGTGTTGAGCAAGAAGCCGAGCGTAAAATATATGTTGTAAAAGATGTTATTTCATATTTAGATGAAGCTACAGGTAGCGAAATTACAATAATACCAAGCGATAGCTATTGCGTAACAGCAATGGTTGATTTTGGCACAAAAGTATTAGGAACACAAAATGCAAACATGAAAAACATTTCTGATTTTAAATCGGAAATAGCAGAATGTAGAACATTTAGTTTCTTACATGAATTAGAAGCACTATTAAATAACGGATTAATTAAAGGTGGCGATTTAAATAATGCGATAGTATACGTAGATAAAGAAATTTCTGACGAAACTATGGCTAATTTAAAAAAGGCCTTCAACAAAGAACATATTTCTGTAAAAGAAAACGGAATTTTAGATAATTTAACGTTGCATCATCCAAACGAAGCAGCACGTCATAAACTATTAGATATAGTGGGTGACTTGTCATTAATTGGAAGAAGAATTCAAGGAAAGGTAATTGCTAATAAACCAGGACATTTTGTAAACACACAGTTTGCTAAAAAAGTTTCAAAAATTATTAAATTGGAAGAGAAAAATCAAATTCCAGTATACGATTTGCATAAAGATCCGGTATTAGATATCCATGGAATTATGGATTTACTACCTCACAGACCCCCGTTTTTGTTAGTAGATAAAATTTTAGAATTATCTGAAACGCATGTAGTGGGCTTGAAAAACGTCACGATGAATGAACCTTTCTTTATTGGGCATTTTCCAGGTGCACCTGTAATGCCTGGTGTATTGCAAGTAGAAGCTATGGCACAAACAGGAGGTATTTTAATTTTAAGTACGGTGCCAGATCCAGAAAATTATCTTACCTTCTTTATGAAAATAGATAATGTAAAATTCAAACAAAAAGTGTTACCAGGTGATACCATCGTTTTTAAATGTGAATTAATAACACCTATTAGAAGAGGAATTTGTCACATGCAAGCGTATGCGTATGCCAATGGTAAATTGGTTTCGGAAGCCGAATTAATGGCACAAATTGTAAAAGTAAAAAACGATTAAATAAAGAATCCTTTGTTTAGATGTGTTACAAAAACCTTTAAACAATCGGAAATAAAAATATATAAATATATGAATCAACCTTTAGCATACGTTCATCCAGGGGCAAAAATTGCAAGAAATGTAGTTATCGATCCGTTTACTACCATTCATAATAATGTAGAAATTGGAGAAGGAACTTGGATAGGCTCTAACGTAACCATTATGGAAGGTGCAAGAATTGGTAAAAATTGTAATATTTTTCCAGGAGCGGTTATTTCTGCCGTACCACAAGATTTAAAGTTTGGTGGTGAAGATTCTTTAGCAGTAATTGGTGATAATACTACAATTAGAGAATGTGTTACCATAAATAGAGGTACCGTTGCAGCAGGAAAAACAGTAATTGGTAACAATTGTTTAATTATGGCAACGGCTCACATTGCGCACGATTGTATGATAGGCGATAACGCTATTGTTGTAAATGGTGTGGCATTAGCAGGACATGTTACAGTAGGTAAATATGCTGTAATTGGTGGCTTAGCGGCGGTACATCAGTTTATCTCCATTGGTGACCACGCGATGGTTTCTGGTGGAAGTTTGGTAAGAAAAGATGTGCCTCCTTTTTCAAAAGCAGCAAAAGAACCATTATCATACGTGGGGATTAATTCTGTAGGATTAAGAAGACGTGGGTTTACCACAGAAAAAATTAGAGAAATTCAAGATATATACCGAATTTTATATCAGAAAAATTACAATACCTCTCAAGCAATGAGTATTATTGAAGCCGAAATGGAAGCGACTCCAGAAAGAGACGAAATTTTAGATTTCATTAGAAATTCTTCTCGCGGAATCATGAAAGGCTATACAGGAAGCGTTTAAAAAAAAATAAAAATATAATAAAAAAACAAACAAAATGGCAAGTACATCAGATATTAGAAATGGGTTATGTATTAAATTTAACCACGATATTTATAAAATCATCGAATTCTTACACGTAAAACCAGGTAAAGGTCCTGCTTTTGTAAGAACTAAATTAAAATCGTTAACCAACGGAAAAGTATTAGACAATACGTTTTCTGCAGGTCATAAAATAGATGTAGTACGTGTTGAAACACAAACGTACCAATTTTTATATCCAGAAGGAAATGATTTTCACTTTATGAATATCGAATCTTTTGAACAAATTACTTTAAATAGAAATATTTTAGATGCACCAGATTTATTAAAAGAAGGTGAAAATGTAATGATTCAAATCAACACAGAAACTGATTTGCCTCTTTCTGTAGATATGGCAGCTTCTGTTGTTTTAGAAGTAACTTATACGGAACCAGGTTTAAAAGGAAATACGGCTACAAATGCTACCAAACCAGCAACAGTAGAAACAGGTGCTACCATTAATGTCCCTTTATTTATTAATGAGGGTGATAAAATTAAAATCGATACCGCATCTGGTAAATACATGGAAAGAGTTTAACATAGTACTATCTAAAAAGTGAGAAGAAATAACTTTTCACTTTTTTATTGACTATTTTTATTTTATAAAATGAAATTCAACAAAACCTATACATTAAAACAAATTGCAGAAATCATCAAGTCTAACTATGTTGGATCTGATGATTTTCCAGTTTATGGTATGAATGAAATTCATGTGGTAACACCAGGCGATATTGTTTTTGTAGACCATCCAAAATATTACGATAAAGCGTTGCAATCGGCTGCTACAATTGTGCTAATAAATAAAGATGTACCCTGCCCAGAAGGTAAAGCCTTATTGATTTCGGATGATCCTTTTAGAGATTTCAATATATTGACAAAATATTTTAGACCATTTCAATTTTCAAATGTTTCTATTTCAGAAACGGCATCAATCGGCGAAGGCACAATAATTCAACCAAATTGTTTTATAGGACATCAGGTTCAAATTGGTAAAAATTGTTTGATTCATTCCAATGTTTCCATTTACGAAAATACTATCATTGGCGATAACGTAATTATTCATGCAGGAACTATTTTAGGGGCAGATGCTTTTTATTACAAAAAACGTACGGAAGGGTTTGATCAATTGCTATCAGGTGGACGAGTTGTTATTGAAAATAATGTAGGAATTGGGGCACTTTGTACTATTGATAAAGGTGTAACAGGTGATACTACTATTGGTGAAGGTACTAAAATTGACAATCAGGTTCATGTAGGGCATGATACCGTTATTGGAAAAAAATGTTTAATTGCTTCTCAAACCGGAATTGCAGGTTGTGTAATAATTGAAGATGAGGTGACACTTTGGGGACAAGTAGGTACCACCAGCGGTATAACTATTGGTGCGAAAGCTGTAATTATGGGGCAAACTGGAGTAACAAAATCTGTTGAAGGTGGAAAATCCTATTTTGGTACACCAATTGAAGAATCTCGCGAAAAATTAAAACAACTGGCTAATATTAAGCGTATCCCAGAAATACTAGTGAAACTAAAAGGGAAGTAGCTAAAAGTATTGCATTAGTTATCTTAAAGGTAATGGATACCAAATTAGCAAAAAAAGTATAAAAAAAGTCTCAAAAAATTAATTTATTACTGGCAAAAAACTTATTTTTGCTCAACTTTTAAAAAACAAATAACCTCATGAGTGTTTTAGTAAATAAAAATTCAAAAATTATAGTTCAAGGATTTACAGGAAGTGAAGGAACGTTTCATGCTTCCCAAATGATTGAATATGGTACAAACGTAGTTGGAGGTGTAACGCCAGGTAAAGGGGGGACGTTACATTTAGATAGACCTGTTTTCAATACAGTTAAAGATGCTGTTAAAACAGCAGGAGCAGATACTTCAATTATTTTTGTTCCGCCAGCTTTTGCTGCAGATGCCATTATGGAAGCTGCTGATGCAGGAATTAAAGTAATTATTTGTATCACAGAAGGAATTCCAGTAGCAGATATGATTAAAGCATACGATTTTATTCAAGGTAAAGACTGTCGTTTAGTTGGTCCTAACTGTCCAGGAGTAATTACACCAGGTGAAGCTAAAGTTGGTATCATGCCAGGTTTCGTATTCAAAAAAGGAACAGTGGGTATTGTTTCTAAATCAGGAACATTAACTTACGAAGCTGCAGACCAAGTGGTAAAACAAGGTTTAGGAATAACAACTGCAATTGGTATTGGTGGCGATCCAATTATTGGAACGACTACTAAACAAGCTGTGGAATTATTAATGAACGATCCTGAAACGGAATGTATCATTATGATTGGTGAAATCGGTGGTCAATTAGAAGCGGATGCTGCAAAATGGGTGAAAGCGGATGGTAACCGTAAACCAGTTGTTGGTTTTATCGCTGGTGAAACCGCTCCAAAAGGGAGAACAATGGGGCATGCAGGTGCAATTGTTGGTGGTGCAGATGATACAGCTGAAGCTAAAAAACGCATTATGAGAGAATGTGGTATACATGTAGTAGATTCTCCAGCAGAAATAGGAAAAAAAGTAAAAGAAATTATGGGATAATTTCCTGTATTTAAAATACATAATTATAAAAGCTCCTTTTATGGAGCTTTTATTACTTATACTAATCAAGTTCACTTAGTAATACGACTTAGTGGCAAATTAAATTAAAATGGAAAAAGAATTAAAAAAATACAAATCAACAAATAGTTTTTTATTTACAACAGATGTAAACTTAGAAGAGGTTTGTAATGCTCCTGATGGCGCAAGTGGTGTTTTCTTGGTATTTGATGCAAGTAACGAAGAAAAACAATTAATAATGGTAGGTTCAACGGGTACGGTTCAAAATGACGGTACATTGAAAGTAAAAAGTGGTGGTTTATACGATAAAATTGTAAACGGACATCAATTTGCTAAAACGGGGAGAAAATATTCTTGGCCAGCTCAAATGAAAAAAGAAGAAATTTCTGCGTTAGAAGTAGTTTGGTATGAAACTTTTACAGGAAAAACAAAAGGCATTCCAACATTTGTTGAAGCTACTGTTTTGCAAAGTTTTTTAAAAGAAAAGGGCACACTTCCTAAATGGAATGTAGCTTTCTAAAAAAAAAAAATAGATAAAAAAAATCCCGCTCTGATTGTTTTGGAGCGGGATTTGTTGTTTTAATTAAATGGGTTTGACCATTTGGGATTGGTGTACACATCTGTACCAGACAAGGTTCTTAAAAAAGCAACAACTGCATTGACTTCTGTATTTGTTAAATTTAATTGTTGTCCAAAACCATTGGGTCTCAATCTTGGGTCTAAATTAGTATTCCCAGGCGCAATATTTATTGTACCATAATGACCTATGGCTTGTTGAAGTGAAGTAATTACTCCCGTGTGCATCATTTGCCCGTTTGTAGTTCCATCTACTTTGACTAAATCTCTTAAGGAAGGCGCTCGGGTATTTGTAATATCAATTCCGGTGTTATTAATACTACCAATTATTCCATTGTTTCTGGTGTTAGGATCAATATCAAATTCTGGTGCGGCATGGCAGCCCGCACATCCTAAACCTCCTGCCGTTCTAACACCAGAAGCATTAAATGTAGGTGGCGTTAAAAATAAGTTTTTACCTTGATTTTCTTGTGCTGTAAAGTTTGCAAAAGGGGCTCCGTCATTTGGTGCTCCTGCACGTCCAACATCGTATTTTGAATCGAATGATTGAATACTTCTAATAAATTGGGCTAAAGCAAATTGAATTTTAGTTTCTGTAATTTCCTCAGTACCATATACAAATTTAAATAACTCTTTATAATAATTTATGGCACTTAATTTTGCAATTAATGCGTTAAAATTTAAATCGCCATTCGTACCACTAAATCCCATTTCTCCGTGGTCTTTAATAGGCATAGTAGTTTGAATTTCTAAAGATGCGGCACGTTCGTCCCAAAAGAATTTAGATTCTACAGCAAAACGAGTATTAATTAATCGCATGGCGTGGCGTCCAGTAGTTCCGTTAACTCCTGTACTTGCTACATTATCATCTCCAAAAGCTACTGCTTGTTTGTGGCAACTTGAACAAGATATGGCATTATTAGAAGACATTTTTTTATCGTAAAACAAAACTCTTCCTAAAGTAGCTCCTTTATTCGAGATAGGATTTAAAGCACTATTGTCTTTAGTAATGTATGTAGGAACGGTTTGATTCGCATAATTGGCTAAATTATTTAAATCCACTGAACTACCAAATTCTGCTAATACCGCTGGATAAGTTTCAGTAATAGTAGTGTAATTGTCATCGTTATTGTCATTACACGACATAACTGAAAAAGCAATTGCTAAAAAAGGTAAGATTTTGATAGGCTTCATAGGCTTTTTGTTTTGGTTAATATAGATTAGACCAAAAATAAACAAAAAGGTTTAATGTAAAAGAAGTTTTTATTACTTTAAATTATTATTATATTTGACTTTTATAAGAAAGTATATCATTTAAATAGAATTGTATGAAATTATTAGAAGGAAAAGTAGCTATTATTACTGGTGCAAGTAGGGGAATTGGAAGTGGAATTGCAAAGGTGTTTGCTCAAAACGGAGCCAATGTTGCCTTTACATATAGTTCATCTGCTGAATCTGCCTTAGCATTGGAAAACGAATTAAATGCTTTAGGAATAAAATCTAAAGGATATAAATCAAATGCAGCAGATTTTAATGAAGCACAAAAATTAGTAGATGATGTAATGGCTGATTTTGGAAATATTGATATTTTAATTAACAATGCGGGTATTACAAAAGATAATTTATTAATGCGTATGTCTGAAGAAGATTTTGATGCGGTAATAAATATTAACTTAAAATCGGTATTTAATATGACTAAAGCGGTACAAAAAATAATGCTTAAAAATCGTGCAGGTTCTATTGTAAATATGAGTAGTGTAGTGGGAGTGAAAGGAAATGCAGGACAAGCCAATTACGCCGCTTCTAAAGCAGGTATGATTGGTTTTACTAAATCTATCGCATTAGAATTGGGTTCAAGAAATATCAGATGTAATGCGATTGCGCCTGGTTTTATTGAAACGGAAATGACAGCAAAACTTAACGAAGATGTAGTAAAAGGTTGGAGAGAATCTATTCCTTTAAAGCGCGGTGGAACTCCAGAAGATGTTGCAAATGTATGCGTATTCTTAAGTTCAGATATGAGCGCCTATGTAACAGGACAAGTTATAAATGTAGATGGGGGAATGTTAACATAAAATAAGTTTATTGTTTGTAATGAAATTTGCTTACAATGAACAACAAACAAATAACAATAAACACAAAAAATGACTACAAGCACCATTCTATTAATACTACTTTCGGTTATTATTTCTGGAGTTGTTGCGTTTTATCAGTATTTATTTAAAGTCGATAACCAAAATAAAATAAATTGGTTATTGGCTTTTTTGCGTTTTATTTCGGTTTTTTCATTGCTTTTATTGATAATTAATCCAGTAATTTCAAGAAAAATAGTAGAAACCAATAAAATTCCGCTTGCTATTGTTGCCGATAATTCTCGTTCTATATCAGAATTAAAAGCTACTACTGATGCGGTAAAATTAGTTGAAACACTAAACTCAAATTCCGCATTAAAAGAAAAATTTGAAATTCAAAACTATACTTTTGATGAATCATTTATCGCTGGAAAACCTTTAGACTTTAAAGGAAATCAATCAAACATTCACGATGTAGCTGTAAATTTAAAGCAATTAAATAAAAATGCATTTTACCCAGTGGTATTGATAACAGATGGAAATCAGACCATTGGGAATGATTATGTATATGGTTTTCACGAATCTACAACTGTTTTTCCAATTGTTTTAGGTGATACTACTACCACTTTTGATTTAAAAATTAATCAGCTTAACGCGAATAAATATGCGTTTTTAAAAAATAAGTTTCCTGTAGAAGTATTCTTACAATACAATGGTAATAAGTCGGTTTCCGCTGCCTTTTCAATTGAAAAAAATGGTAAGAAAATTAGTAATCAAACGATAAATTTTGATGCTAAAAATAAAGTGCAATCGGTTCAAATTTTATTAGAAGCTGACAGAGTAGGTTTACAAAAATACAAAGCTGTAATTTCTTCATCTGTTAAAGAAAAAAACACATATAACAATACTAAAAACTTTGCCGTTGAAGTACTGGATCAGAAAAAAGAAATCGCACTAATTTCTGATGTTTCGCATCCAGATTTAGGTGCAATAAAACGCGCCATTGAATCTAATGTTCAACGTAAGGTAACAATTGTTAAACCTAATTCAATCAATGATTTAAAAAAATACAATGTATTGATTTTATATCAACCAAATGCCTCTTTTAGAAAAGTATTTGAAGCTAATAAAAATTTAAAAATAAACACGTTTATTGTAACCGGAATGGCAACTGATTATACTTTATTAAATCAAATGCAATCCGATTTAGTGTTTAAATTAACCAATAAAAAAGAAAATTTTACAGCTTCATTTGTACCTGATTTTAATCTTTTTGCTCAATCTGATATTCAGTTTTCGCAATTTCCACCATTAGAAAATCCTTTTGGAAAGATTACAGAAAAAGGAAGTGTTAACACCTTATTGAATGCAAAAGTAAATGGCATTGAAGTTGGAAATCCTATTTTAACTTTTTCTGAAAAAGGAACTAATAGAAATGCTTATTTATTAGGTGAAAATTCTTGGAAGTGGCGTATGGAAAGTTTTGTTTTAAATCAATCTTATGAGAAATACGACCTATTTATTGATAAGATTATTCAGTATTTATCTACTAATTCTGCAAAGAAATCACTTTTGGTGGAACACGAAAGTTTTTATAATTCTGGTGAAACCATTGAAATTTTTGCCCAATATTTTAATAAAAGTTATGAATTGGAAGAGAACGCCAATCTTTCTATCACTTTAACGAATAAAAGTACTAAATCGACAAAAAACTACAATTTCTCAAAAGCAAACAATGGTTATCAAGCTATTTTTGATGGATTAACACCAGGTAATTACACGTTTCAAGTTAAAGAGACAACAAGTAACGCCAGTTATAACGGAACTTTTGAAGTTTTAGATTTTGATGTAGAAAAACAATTTGTCAATCCGGATGTGTCAAAATTACAACAATTAGCCAATCAGAATAATGGCGAAATTATATATCCTAATCAAATAGACAAGTTGCTTCAGAAATTACTTCAAAAAGAAACCTATTTACCTGTAGAAAAAACAATAATTAAAAATGCACCATTAATTGATTCTTTGTGGTTATTAATTATTATAGTTGTATCTTTAACTATCGAATGGTTTACCAGAAAGTATAACGGATTAGTATAATTAAAACTTCAAATATGATTAGTTTAAAAAGCATTCAAACAGAAATTGATGCCAGTTATTTGTATAAAATACTTGCTGAAAACGAAGAAGTTGAAGCAGTTGCTGAAGTTTTTAAACAAATGAGTGAAATTGAACACAGTCACGCTGTAGCTTTTATTCAGAAAAACAATTTAACGGAAACCGATTTGACTTTGCCTTCTTTTCGTGCTAAGACATTACATAAAATAGGAAAAGTTTTTGGTTTCGATTATGTTTTAGGCGTTTTATTGGATACTGAAAAAAGTATATCGAATTCGGTTATAGGGGCTAGAAAAAAATACAGTTCGGCACAATCCATTTCAGATACAGCTCACGTTACGATATTAAAAAACATTTTAAATTCAACTACTAATGTGTCTGGATCCAATTTAGCTCGTTTTGAAAAAAGACATCGCTCAGTAGGAGGTAATGCCTTAAGAGCGGCTGTTTTAGGTGGAAATGACGGATTGGTTTCTAATTTTAGTTTGGTAATGGGAATTGCAGGTGCTACAAGTGGACAAACTGAAGTATTACTTGCAGGAATGGCTGGTTTGTTAGCAGGGGCGTTATCTATGGCTTTAGGCGAATGGATTTCGGTTAAAAGTTCTCAAGAATTGTATGAAAACCAAATGCAATTAGAAATGGACGAACTAGAAACTAATCCTGAAGGAGAGCGAAAAGAAATAGCTTTAATTTATATGTCTAAAGGCATTCCGCAAGACCAAGCCAATCAAATGGCCGCTGACATTATTTCAAATAAGGAGTTGGCACATCAATTTTTAATTAAAGAAGAATTAGGAATAAATGCAGAAGATTTAAAAGGTTCTGCCATGGAAGCGGCTATAACTTCTTTTGTACTTTTTGGTATGGGTGCGATAATTCCGGTTATCCCATTTTTCTTTTACGGAGGAATGAAAGCGGTAGTTATTAGTACTGCTTTAAGTGCTGTTGGCTTATTTTTAATAGGTGCTATTATTACCTTGTTTACAGGTAAAAGCGTATGGTATTCGGGATTTAGACAAGTATTATTTGGTTTGTTAGCCGCAGCAATCACTTTTGGTATAGGAAAACTAATTGGGGTGTCAGTTATTGGGTAATTTTATTTCTCATATTTTTTTGTTTTTAAAATATGTGAGGCAGTTTGATAGATGGCAATAGTTTCTTTTCTCAATTTTACAGCTATTTTTGTTTTCGGTTTTTCTTCGTAGATTATGCTGTAATCAGGGCCTAATGTTTCGTTTTTTTGTTGAACTAAATCAAATTGTTTTACTTTCTTTTGAGGTGAAATTATTGTTAAAACATCATCTTTTATATACCCTAAATCTTGATAGGTAGCAATGAAAGCTCTTGGTATGTAATTTGTTTTTAAAACATCTTTTCCGAAAAATTTAGATTGGTAATTAAAATTCAAAATACCTAAAACGGTTGGCATTACATCAATTTGCGACACTAACTTATCCACTTTTTGCGGTTGAATAAATCCAGGAGCATAAATAAATGCAGGAATTCTATATTTATCCATTGGTAATTCCGTTTTTCCAGAACTTGAGGCACAGTGATCGGCTACTATAACAAAAACCGTGTTTTTAAACCAGGCTTGTTTTTTTGCCAATTCAAAAAATTGTTTCAAAGCATAATCGGTATACATAACTCCGCCTTCTCTTGATTTTGCAGTGCCTGAAATGCTAATTTTTCCTTCTGGATAAGTAAAAGGTCGGTGATTGCTTACTGTCATCCAATGATTGAAGAACGGTTTTCCTGTTTTGGCTTCTTCATTCATTACTTGAATGGCTTTTTTTGCCATATCTTCATCGCAAACGCCCCAAATATTTGAAAACGAAATTTCGTTTGGTTTCAAGCTGGATTTATCTACGATATCATATCCGTTTCCTCCAAAGAAGTCTTGCATATTATCAAAGTAGGCATCGCCACCATATAAAAATTTTGTAGTATATCCTTTTGATTGAAATACACTTCCTGTTGTAAATTTGTTTTTATTATCTATCCGCTTTACAACACTTTCACCAGGTGTCGGAGGCAAACATAATGTAACTGCTTCTAAACCTCTAACGGTTCTATTTCCAGTGGCGTACAAATTAGTAAAAAACAAACTTTCCTCAGCTAATTGATCTAAAAACGGCGTAATTGTATTTGTATTGCCGTAATGTTTCATAAACTCAGCACTCAAACTTTCAACAGTAATTAAAACAACATTTTTCTTAGTTTCTATTCCGTTAGATGTAATTGAAGTACTATTTTGATTATAGTTTGCACCTATAATTGTATCAAACTGAGCCAGTTCGTTTTCTGGTAGCGTTTCGTAAAATTCAAAATAATCTAATTCACTATTGGTAAATGCTTTATAAAATTTTTGAAGTCCATTACTTTGAAGTTCATTTGCAAATACATTTGAGCTATTTTGTTGAGAAGTAATACTTGGAAGTACAAGGAAAGCACTACCAAGCAATAGTATTTGTATTCCAATAATTTTTAGTTTATTTGAAAAATTAGGCAAATCCTCTAAATACGATTTTGATTTTTTTATTAGGATATAAGTAGCTGCTGATGCTAAAATTCCTACTGACGCAAAAAGCGGCACTACTGGATAAGATTCCATGATGTTTCCAATTACGGCATTGGTATACACTAAATAATCTACTGCTATAAAATTATATCTTACACCAAATTCATTCCAAAAAAAGAATTCGCTAACGGCATTTTGTATGATTAATAAAACGAATAAGAAAATGGTTAAAGAAAATAAAGCTAAACGAATTGATTTTCTGTATTTATCAGTAAACAATAAGGCTGCAAAAAATATAGTTTTTAAACTTACAAAAGCAATTCCTATTTCTGGCACTACACCACCGTATTCGCTTAAAATACTTTTACCAGAAAGAATGTAAAGTAAAATGGCTACAAATACTCCTAAAATAATATATCCGTATGGTTTTTTAAATTTAGAATTCGATAAAAATATAAGATAAAGCCATAAAATTGCTCCAAATATTATAAAAATAAACAAATCGGAAATTAAGCCAAGACCAAATATTTTACAAATTTCAAGAATAGAAAATTTACTTTGTGTGATAGGATGAAAAAGTAAAACAAATCGGGTTAAAAAGCTTACAATCAAATAAAAAATCGCTATATTTGTGTATACAATATGTTGTTTAAACAGTGTTTTCATTACAATATTATTTGTGTCAAATATACAATAAATTAACGTTATTATAATACTACTAAAAACTATCTTATGAACGATGCACATTTACATATGGTGGTAAACCACTTTCCAATTATTGGAACCCTTTTTGGATTAGGAATTTTAATTACAGGAATTGTAATGAAAAACAACGTTATTAAAAATATAGCGTATGTCCTTTTTTGTATTTCAGCTATTTTTAGTTTTGCGAGCATGTATACTGGTGAAGGCGCCGAAGAAATTGCAGAAAACTTACCTTCAGTAACTCATCATATTATTCATGAACATGAAGAAATGGCTGAGAAATTGGCTATAGTCTTATATGTTTTGGGTGGAATTTCTTTAGTTGGATTGTATTTAAATTTTAAAAATCATACCAAAGCAAACTTAGTTTCTTATTTTGTTTTTGTTGTCGCTTTAGTAGCTGTTTTTTTAGGAAAACAAACAGGTACAACAGGTGGAGAAGTTCGTCATACAGAAATTAGAGCGAATGCAACTGTTGGTTCTAAAGTTGAAAATACGACCGGAGAAACGGACGAGGATTAATTAAAACGTAATTTATATTAGTAAAGCCAATTTAGAAGTCATTTTGAATTGGTTTTTTTATGTTACTTTCCGATACAGAAATTAGCAAAAATATTGCCAAGTAACTCATCGTTAGTTACTTCGCCCGTAATTTCACCAAAGAAATATAAGGCGGATTTAATATCAATAGCAATTAAATCAGAAGAAATTCCAGCATCTAAGCCCCATTTTACTTTCTGAATTTCCTCTAACGCTTTTAATAACGAATCGTAATGACGGGTATTTGTAATTATAGTTTCGTTATTTCTTAATGCACCTGTGTTTACAAATGAAAGCAAGGTGTTTTTAAGTTCATCAATACCAACTTTCTGTTTAGCAGATATAGTAATGGATAATGGATAATTAATAATGGATAATTTTTCTGAAAGGAAGTTTCGTTGTTCTTCGTTTAAAAAATCTATTTTATTAATAATCATTACAAGCGGTTTTTGAGGGAATTTATTCTTAATTTTTTCAATTTCAATTTTAAACTTGTTTTCATTTTCAATTATCAATTGTAAACTATCAATTAAAAATAGAACCACTTGTGCTTGTTCAATTTTCTCAAATGTTTTTTGAATTCCGATGCTTTCTACCACATCTATCGTTTCTCGGATTCCAGCGGTATCAATAAATCGGAAACCGATGCCATCAATTACTAATTCGTCTTCAATGGTGTCTCGGGTGGTTCCAGCAATATCAGAAACTATGGCGCGTTCTTCATTTAATAAGGCGTTTAATAGTGTCGATTTCCCTACATTGGGTTCCCCTACAATGGCTACAGGAATACCGTTTTTAATTACATTCCCTACCGCAAAAGAATCTAGTAAACGTTTTAAAACAAATTCAATTCGTATTAGTAATTCCTCAAATGCTTTTCTGTCGGCAAACGCGACATCTTCTTCAGCAAAATCAAGTTCTAATTCAATAAGAGAAGCAAAGTTTAAAAGTTCTTCACGGAGTTTCGCAATTTCATTACTAAATCCACCACGCATTTGCTGCATCGCGATTTGATGATTTGCTTCGTTATCTGAGGCAATTAAATCGGCAACAGCTTCTGCTTGAGATAAATCTAATTTTCCGTTTAAAAAGGCACGTAAGGTAAATTCTCCTGCTTGCGCCATTTTCGCTCCTTTTCGAAGCAATAATTGTATAATTTGCTGTTGAATGAAAGTAGAGCCATGACATGAAATTTCTACTACATTTTCACCTGTATAAGAATTTGGACCTTTAAAAAGGGAAAGCAAAACTTGGTCATATACTTTTGTATGGTCTACAATATGCCCTAAATGAATGGTATGAGTTTTTTGTTTTGTAATATCTTTTCCAGAAACCGAATCAAATACCTCAGCAGCTATAGTAATAGCATCTTTACCTGATAATCTAATGATAGCAATAGCTCCAGCACCCGATGGCGTAGCTAAGGCAACTATGGTTTCTTGTGGAATCATTTTTTAAATTTTGTTTCTTGGCAAAGATAAAATTTTAGTACTTAGTAATGCGTAATAATTGAATAGTTTTTTTTAATAAAAAAACCACAAAAGCTAAAAGCGATTGTGGTTTTAAGTAGTAGTTAATTAGGTGGTATATTTTAGTTATTTAGCATTACTGGCATTACTAACATAGTAACGGTTTCGCCTTCATCTAATCCATCAATAGGAGTAAGGATTCCGGCTCTGTTCGGTAATGACATTTCAAGTTGAATTTCATCACTAGTTAGGTTGTTTAGCATTTCTGTTAAA
Organism: Flavobacteriia bacterium; assembly: GCA_004293045.1. Taxonomy (GTDB): domain Bacteria; phylum Bacteroidota; class Bacteroidia; order Flavobacteriales; family Flavobacteriaceae; genus Flavobacterium. Next base: position 97,675 of record RDXY01000002.1, read on the forward strand.
AAACGAGAGTTGAAACCAATTTGTAAATCGTCACCATGATAATCACAAGTTAAACGTTCATCTGCTTTGTTTGAATAATCAATATCTTCTGCAGAAATATTTAATTCAGTACCTGCAATTTTTAAACGAATTTGGTGCGTAGTTTTGTTAGCAAAAATAGCTACACGACGAACCGAATTTAAAAAAGTAACACGACTTAAAATTAGTTTATTAGGATTTTCTTTAGGTATAACCGCTTCGTAATTAGGATATTTCCCATCAATTAAACGACAAGTTAACATGTAGTTTTCAAATGAATAAGTAGCATTAGAATCGTTATATTCTACTTTTACTTCTGCATCTGAAGTGGCTAAAATTCCTTTTAAAATAGTTAAAGGTTTTTTAGGCATAATAAATTCGGCACTTTGAGAAGCTTTTACGTCTGCGCGAGCATATTTTACTAATTTATGTGCATCTGTTGCTACGAAAATTAATCCTTCTGTAGAAAATTGAAAAAATACCCCACTCATTACTGGACGTAAATCATCATTACCAGTTGCAAAAATAGTTTTTCCAATTGCTGTTGCCAATACTTCAGCTGGAACTAGTGTTGTTGAAGGATCTTCTAAGGCTACTGCTTTTGGAAATTCTTCCCCAGCAGCATATGCAATTGCGTATTTACCCGAATTTGAACTAATTTCAACCGTGTGGTTTTCTTCAATTGTAAACGTTAGCGGTTGTTCTGGAAATGTTTTTAAAATATCTAATAATAATTTTGCGGGTATAGCAACGCTTCCTTTACTGTTTGATTCAATTTCTAAACTTGCCGACATAGTAGTTTCTAAATCGGAAGAAGAAACGTGTAATTGATTGTTATCTAATTCAAATAAAAAATTATCAAGAATGGGTAACGTATTATTACTATTAATAACGCTTCCTAAAACTTGTAATTGTTTTAATAAATACGAACTGGATACTATAAAATTCATCATTTTTTATTTATTTTTCTTTTACAAATATAATGGGTTACAATTAAATCTAAAAATATACTTATTAACAACTAATACTTATATTTTTTCTTTCTTAAATACGTAAAAATAAATCCGAATAGTGCTAACAAAACAATTGGTAGCGCTACTGTTAGTAGTTGTGTTTGATTGTAGTTATCGTGCACACTTTGTTTATCTAACACGGGTAAGGTTACCTCTTTACTTCTAATGTTAATAAGTCCGTTATCATCTAAAAGGTAATTTACGCTATTTAGGATAAATTCTTTATTCCCGAAAAATTGTCCGGTGTATTTATCATATCCTAATTCAATTGGTGCGCCTTTATCTACTTGATTTTTTATTACGTCTCCATCAGAAATTACAATCATTTTTGTTGGAATGCTTTTATTTAAAAAAGTAGCATCTTTAAAAGGCAACACCCGATTGTTGTATACTGAAGTAAAAGAACCTTCTAACAAAGCTGCAACTGGAATTAATCCACCATTAGCATAATCTTTTGGACTGGTTTCTTCTGTAATCATTTCCAACGAAACTACACTTGGTGTTCCTATTACTTTAGAATAAGGGGAACTTTCAAGTAAAATGGTAGTTTTAGTATTGGTTTTTAATAACTCAATTGGAGAGCAAAAGTTGAATTTTACGCCATCCGTATTTTTTACAATAGGATGTTTTTTAGAAGCTGGATAAATATATGGCGCCATTTTCCAATTATAGGTTTCCATCTGACTTTCACTTCCTTCTTTTCCAGAAGCTAATTTTAATGGTGTTCCATATTCATCTTTAATCATTTGCGGATTAATTCGGAATCCGTATTTGAAAAACATATCCGTCAAATTCAAATCATTATTGTTAACTAAAGTCGAACCGGATTCATTATACAGATTTTCCATTTCGGCATTAGTTCCATCTACCAACCAAAGCGTTTTTCCGCCTTTCATGATAAATTGATCTAACACTTGTTTTTCGGCTTCAGTAAATTTTTCTCTTGGTTTCGCAATAATAGCTAAGTCGTATACATTTAAAGCTTTTAAAGTTTCTTTAGGCTGTGAGGCCACAGAATCTAAAGTTATAGGTCCAATATAATAATTATCACGAATGGTTTTTAAAAAATCGGCAATATAAATATCGTCTAACTCGCCATTTCCTTTTATAACGGCAATTTTACGTTGTTTTTCTTTTGAGATTTTATGAATGGCTTCTGCAAAAGCATATTCTAAATGTTGAACGGAGCTTTCTACTTTTTTCTCAGTTGAAGCACCCATTAAATTTTTCAATAATTGCACTTTTGCACCTTTATCGCCATAATTGGCTACAGCCCAAGGGAAAACTACTTCTTGAGTTTGTTTTCCTTTATCTTCAACGGTTACGTTTATTGGTGTTAATCCTTTTTCAAAGAATTTTTTCATGACTTCCACACGTTCCTCTTCTTTTTCAATTGGGTTTACAAATTGGAACGTAATATTTGAATTGTAAGCGGAAAATTCTTCTAATAACTGGCGCGTTTCTGTTTGTAATTTTTTAAAATCGGCAGGAAAAGTGCCTTCTAAAAACACATCAATGATTAAAGGAGAATCTACACCATCAATAATTTTTTTAGTGGTTTCAGAAAGGGTATATCTTTTGTCTTGCGTAACATCGAAACGTTTATAAATATAATAACTCGCAAAGTTTAAAATAAATAAACCAATCGCTAAAAACCCTAATTTCTTTAAACTATTTTTTTGAACGTCTTTCATTACCATTTAAGCGATTTAAGTTGATACACTGTTCCTGCTAAAAATAAAATTGTGATACTAATAAAATAAATAATATCACGAGTATCTAACACACCACGACTCATACTTTTAAAGTGAAAATCCATTCCTAACGTTTTAATAATTCCACTGAAATTACCAAATAAATTAGCTAAGCCATCCAACCCAAAATAAAAGAAAAAACATAAAAACACAGCAATTATAAAGGCTACTATTTGATTGTCTGAAAGGGTAGAAGTAAAAATTCCGATAGAAGTGTATGCGCCAATTAAGAATAATAATCCAAAATAAGAACCAATGGTACTGCCATAATCGAAACTATTTTGAGCTGCAGTATAGCTTGAAACTATAAATACATAAAAAAGTGTTGGTACAATGGCAATTATAATTAAAATAAATGCCCCAAGAAATTTACCATTAACAATTTCCCAAAGACTTAAAGGTTTGGTAAAAAGTATTTCTAATGTACCTTGCTTTTTTTCGTCTGAGAAACTTTTCATCGTGACTGCTGGTATTAGGAAAATAAGTATCCAAGGCGCTAATTTAAAAAATGGACTCATATCTGCATATCCAGAATTTAAAATATTAAAATCCCCATCAAAAACCCATAAAAATAATCCATTTAGCAATAGAAAAATAGCAATAACTAAATAGCCAATTGGCGAACCAAAAAAAGATTTTATTTCACGTAGCAATACTGCTTTCATATAGTATACTTGTTTTATATTGACAAAAGTAATTTATAAACTTGAAACTTTATAATAAAGTATCTAATTTATTAACGCTCCACGCTTCTGGTTTGTCAGCGAAAAGTGTTTTTGTGTAACTCCAAACTTCATTAAATAAAGCCGATTTTCTGTATTTTTCTAAGGCGGATTCATCTTTCCAATAGCTGTAAGTAAAAAAAATACGTGTATCATGTTTATCTTGATACAATTCTAAAAATTCATTACCATCAAAACGTCTTATTTGATGTTTCACTTCATTAAACTGGTTTAAAAAAGCTACTATTTTATCTTCTTGAAAGGTAAGTTTTACAATTCGTACCACCATATATTTATAATTAAATTCCAAATTCCAAAACCCAAAACCCAAAACCTTATACCTAATACCCAACACCTAAGATTCAAATTCCACAATTACGGCATCCTGCATTTTCAAACCTAGTAAAGTGTGTGCCGATCCTGAACGATTAGGATTGCTTCTGTACACCGCAATTTCTAAATAACCCTCTTGATTAAACAGCGCGATTTCATTTCCTGCCATCGCATTTAAATCGGCTGAATGATTATTTTTAAAATCGGCATAATTGTTCTTTACTCTTTTAATCGTATAAACAGAAAAACGAATACTATATGGTCTTCCACTTGCTACTTCTTCTATATACGATTTCGAAATATTAGTAACACAATTTCCAAAATCGTCAATATATACAATGTGTCCTCGAATAGATTTTAAATTTTGATCCAAAATAGGTACCAACATATTCATCTTTTTAATTTCAGTTAGTGGAGAGCCAATTACGGTCATTTCACCACCTTTTGCCAAATGAGTTGCTACCGTAGCAAAAACATCTAAATCGCTAGAACCTTCTATTAATCTATCGTGAATAGTAATTTGTACTATTTTATCTGGTTTTTTTTTATTGGTTAATACCCCAAAAATGCCATTATCGGCACCTATAAAATAATGTCCATCATATTGCATAACAATATGAAGAGTATCTGCATTTCTTGAAGCGTCTACAGCTACAACATGCACTGTTCCTTTTGGAAAATGCGAATAGGAAGTTGCTAGTAAATAACTGGCTTCTAAAAGGTTAAATTTATCTACTAAGTGAGAAATATCAATAATGGTTGACTCAGGAAATAATGAATATATCTTACCCTTTAAAATTCCGGCAAAGTGGTCTTTTAAACCAAAATCTGTAGTAAGCGTAATTATTGACATTTTATTGTTTATAACTTATTATAAATGGAATGCTTGTTTTTATTATATTTGAATGATACAAAATTACTCTTTTTTTTACAGAATTAAAACAATTTAAAATTAAAGCCTTTGAACGAAAGAATTATTGAATTGGAAAACATTGCCCCCAAAGATTTTTGGGGCGCACACGACAGTCATTTAGAGACCATAAAAAAGTACTATCCAAAATTAAAAATTGTAGCTAGAGGCACCATTTTAAAGGCTTTTGGTGAAGCTGAAGTGTTAGATGAATTTGAAAAACGTTTTCGTCGTTTGATGACACATTTCACCCGTTTTAATACCATTGATGATAATGTAATAATGCGAGTGATTGAAGGTGATGCTCAACAAACAGGAGAAATGCCAAAAGGCGATCAGATTTTAGTTCATGGACTAGGCGGTAAGTTAATTAAAGCCATGACACCCAATCAGCAAAAATTAGTTGATTTTGTAGCTAAAAACGATATGGTTTTTGCCGTAGGTCCTGCCGGAACAGGAAAAACGTATACCGGAGTAGCACTTGCTGTAAAAGCACTTAAAGAAAAACAAGTTAAGCGTATTATTTTAACACGTCCAGCTGTGGAAGCGGGGGAAAATTTAGGTTTTTTACCTGGTGATATGAAGGAAAAATTAGATCCGTATATGCAACCTTTGTATGATGCATTACGCGATATGTTGCCGCCACAAACCCTTGAAGATTATATATTAAAAGGAATTATTCAAATTGCACCATTGGCCTTTATGCGTGGAAGAACCTTAGATAATGCCTTTGTGATTTTAGACGAAGCACAAAACACCACACATTCTCAAATGAAAATGTTTTTAACGCGAATGGGAAAAAATGCAAAATTTATGATCACGGGTGATCCAGGACAAGTAGATTTGCCTAGAAGAACCATTTCTGGATTAAAAGAAGCTATTTTAGTGTTAAAAGATGTAGATGGTATTGGTATTTTATATCTTGATGATAAAGATATTGTCCGTCATCGCTTAGTAAAAGCCGTTATTAATGCATATAAAAGTATAGAAAATTCGGATTAAAATGAATTGAGGCGTTAAAATAAACGCCTCTTTTTTTGTTAAAAAATGATTTTAAAACTACTTTTGCAAAACAAAACAACAACACACTATATGAACACAATAACGACTACAAATTTTAATTTTACGGGTCAAAAATCTGTTTACAGAGGAAAAGTAAGAGAAGTTTACAATATCAATGACGATTTATTGGTGATGATTGCAACCGATAGACTTTCTGCTTTTGATGTGGTTTTACCAGAAGGTATTCCTTATAAAGGACAAATTTTAAATCAAATTGCTACAAAATTTATGCAATTAACAGAAGATATTGTGCCAAATTGGCTACTTGCTACACCAGATCCAAATGTGGCTATTGGGCATTTATGTGAACCTTTTAAAGTTGAAATGGTAATTCGTGGGTATTTATCGGGACACGCTGCTCGTGAATATGCTTTAGGAAAAAGAATGCTTTGTGGTGTGGAGATGCCCGAAGGTTTAAAAGAAAATGATAAATTTCCTACACCAATTATCACACCAACAACCAAAGCTGATAATGGCTCGCATGATGAAGATATTTCTCGTGAAGCCATATTATCAAACGGAATTGTTACTGAAGAAGATTATTTAATCTTAGAAAAATACACACGAGCATTATATCAAAGAGGTACCGAAATTGCCGCTTCAAGAGGTTTAATTTTAGTAGATACAAAATACGAATTTGGAAAAACAAAAGATGGGAAAATTGTTTTAATTGACGAAATTCATACACCAGACTCTTCTCGTTATTTTTATGCGGAAGGATATCAAGAAAGACAAAATAATAACGAAGAACAAAAGCAATTGTCAAAAGAATTTGTACGTCGTTGGTTAATTGAAAATGGTTTTCAAGGAAAAGCAGGACAACAAATTCCTGAAATGACTACAGAATATATCGCAACTGTTTCAGATAGATATATTGAATTATTTGAGAATATTTTAGGAGAAAAATTCGTAAAAAGCGACATCTCAAATATTGAGGAACGCATTTTTAATAATGTTCAAGCGTATTTGGTAAAATAATTATCCAAATATGTCCATCTGAATTTATTTCAGATTTTAAATCTTAATAAGCCTGACAGGTTTCAAAAACCTGTCAGGTTTTATTGTTTTATCAAATGTTTTACCACCGTTTCTGCGGCGTGTAATCCAAAAAGCGCGGGCATCCAACTGTTTGTGCCGTAAAAGGATTTTTTATAATTAGAACCATCTGTGGTTTTAATACTAGTAGCATCCGGATGCTCAATAGAATATACCGCTTTTACTCCTTTGTTTATACCTTCTTTTCTTAATCTTTTTCTAATGTTTTTAGCTAATGGGCACACCTCAGTTTTACTGATATCTCTAACAACAACTTTATTTACATCAAATTTCCCCCCAGCGCCCATATTGCTAATTACTTTGATTTTTTTACGTTTAGCAGCTACTAAAAGATTGATTTTTGGAGTTAAACTATCAATACAATCTAATACATAATCAAATTCAGTAGTCACGATTTCTGAAGCACGTTCCGGTGATAAAAATTCTTCAATGCGTGTTAAATTCAATTCTGGATTAATAT